>JAAYQF010000094.1 GCA_012519425.1 Bacteroidales bacterium
AACAGACCAATCACGAAACCCAATAAAATTGGAATGGCAATATATAAATCTAATACGTTCATCTGTTTTGCAAAATTAAACAAAAACCCAAAACTCGCAACCTGTAATCTGAATTGGCACAAAAATTGAAAAGTCCCCGTTTTGTGTGCAATTTTGTCAAACGATTAAAAAACACCATTATGAAAACGAGACAAATTATATTATCCTTGATTTTGTTTGCAGTATGGATGCCCCTTCAACTGACGGCGCAAAGAGTTTCGATGTCTGTATCTCATTCATACGATTTAAGTGACCATTTGGATCTTGAGGCTGTAGCTACGGTATTTGCCCAATCGAGAAACATAAAAGATTTTGAATATCGGTTGAATGACTACCGCAATCAGGTTTCGAATCTTGATTTGAACAATGACGGTTATGTGGATTACCTTAGGGTGATTAAGATGTATGATCGCAATAAGCATATCATACTTATACAGGCGGTGTTGGACTACGATTACTACCAGGATGTGGCCACCATCATTGTCGGCAGAAACTTTTACAATGGAGAATATGTTCAGATTATCGGAGAGCCCTCACTGTTTGGCGTTGATTATATTATTGAGCCTATCTTTGTTACTCGTCCTCGTGTGGTGAGGTGGTTGTGGAATTATCCCGGGACTATCTACGTTTCTAAGTATTACTGGGGCTATTATCCGCGTGTTTACTTGCGGAGAACCGTTTTGCCTATACACCATTATTTCAATCATGTAAGTGTATTTGTTAATGTGAATCATTATTATCATTATACCACTCATGTGAGATATCCGGTGTACACACAGACAATACATTATTACTCACGCAATGATTTTTGGAGGAATAATCCCGGATACCGTTTTGACCAACGCAATAGAGATTACAAAAACAAGGGATATTTTCAACATTATCAAGATAGGAGAAAACCTGAAGTTAAAGATAAAATTACGGGAAGTTCGGAAACAGATAGAAGGCAATTAAATCAGGGCACTTCAACACCAAGACCTCAACCAAGAGTTACACCAACTACTCCTAAAACGACTACACCACAGCGTGAAATACGGACTTCCACTCCCAGTGCTGGTGAATCTAAGTCTCAAATCAATACAACACCGGGCAAGCGTTCCACTGAGCGCACAGCGACACCGACAAGGAGTGTGCAAAGTACCCCGGCAAGAGAGAGAACAACGACTCCGACCGTTAATAGAAATACTGATAGACCGAGAACGGAGAGCAGGACGACTGTTAACAGGAATACTGATAACTCAAGAACGGAAAGTAAGGCAACTGTTAATAGAAATAATGATAAGCCAAGAACGGAAAGCAAGACGGAGTCGACACGCAGCAGTGGAAGAAGCAGTTCAAGCCAATCTAATAGGAATACGGGAAGAAGATAGATGTAAAATGTGTTTGTTTAGTTAATCTGTGAGGCTGTCCATATTTTAGGCAGCCTCGTTTTTAAATCTTTCTTCATTTTTTTGTCTTGTGATATTCAACCAAATATTCTTGCTCAGTCTGTCCCGGAGTGGGAGTGAATTCAGCTTTATGTAAGCAATTCAAAGCATGCAAATCCATGATGGTACTATATCCGGATCGACAAATTATCTTTTCGGCATGCAATAAATAATAAGCAAAAGTTTGAGAAGCCAAATGTGGAACTTGGTCTATTTTTCCAAAGTCACCCACCAATCTTTGAATTTGATAAATGTCAGTCGTTTGAGGTTTTCCTTGAATTAACAATATTGGCTTTTGTGTATCTTCAAACCGTGAAATCAGTTCTTGCTCAAACAAACTGCGCTGCGGTTCTGGCCCGGAAATTATTGCAACCGTATGATATTTTTTTATTGGTTTCCCAACAGCATCGGCAACCGAGAGCTTAAATCGTGACAAAGGACCAATAAATTGGGCGTTTTTCGGCAAAGGATAAAGATGTGATAAATCGCCACTAAGGTTTTCTTTGCCCTCAAAGTCGGGGATGTGACATTCATCATATTTATGAATCACCCAACGATGTATTCGCCAAATCGTTTTCTCCAAAAACTTGAGTTTGTCCGGCATTTTAATCATCAACTGGTGGGTCATGTATATACTGTGGACATTCTTGTTCCACAGTCCAAAGCGATTGTCTGAAATAACCTGGCAAATATGATGTTTTCGAATTGTTTTTTTTAGTTGGTTATGCTCTCGAATAGTGGCTGCCACGATGGCCGGAAGGCTTCTCAATATGGCTGTGATTTGAGATTTTCCCCGGTTATACCGAATTTTGTAGGAAGGAAGCTCGATGAAATCCAGATTTGGGAACTCCTGTTGCAACAACAGCAAAGCCTGCCCATCTGATGCCACAATGGGAGTATGTCCGTCAGCCATAAGCCGCTGAATGATCGGGATGCATCTTGTTGCATGCCCCAATCCCCAGTTCAGTGGAGCCACTAAGATGTTCAAAGTCTTACAAGTTTTCCGACAGGCTATTCCTACCTGCTGTTTTTTTTAATGAATTTGGTTCGTTATTCGTTGGTTAAATCTTCAAAAATCTCTAAATCAAAATATTTAGCGGCGGAAATGAGATGATCGAATATATCAGCCATAATATTTTCATATTCGGCCCAGACTGTGGTGTTAGTAAAGCAATAAATTTCCAAAGGAAGTCCTTTCTCCGTAGGTTCTAAATGTCTTACCATAATAGACATTTTTTTGTGAACACCAGGGTGGTTTTTTAGATACACTTCGGCGTATTTTCTGAACAAACCAATATTAGTCAGACTTTGGCCATTGATGACAATGGAAGTGTCTGCCCCGGTTTTTTGATTCTGTTTGTCAATTACGGCTTGTTTTTCATCAACGTATTGACTAATGGAATGAATCCTTCTGTAGAATTTCAAATCTTCTTCTTGGTTGACAAATTTGAACGATGATTGTTTGAAAGAGATGGGACGCTTAATGCGTCTTCCACCTGCTTCCATCATACCTCTCCAGTTCTGGAACGAGTCAGAAATCAGAGCGTACGTTGGGATGGTAGAGATGGTTTTGTCGTGATTCATGACTTTTACTGTGTTTAGTGAGATTTGCATCACGTTACCATCGGCATTGTGTTTAGGCATGGTAACTCGGTCACCTATACGTACCATGTCGTTGGTAGTGACCTGAATGCTGGCTACGAACCCAAGAATGGTGTCTTTAAATATGAGCATCATGACGGCAGATGCCGCACCCATGGCAGCAAAAAATGTTGATAGTTCTTTACCGGACAGGACAGTGAAAGTGGCACCTATGGCCAATATTATCAAAAGGATTCGAATTACCTGAAAGTAACTGTCTATAGGTTTGTCTTTGTATTGCGAGGAGGTTTTCAGTTGCTTGGCAAGTGCCTTGAGGATGGAGTTTATCAACCAGTAAAGCATCCAGACTATAAAAAGGTCTGTTGCCTTTGAAATGAAGGTAATGACATTGGGATAATATTCAAATACGACGGGGATACTGCCTCTGATCCAACTAAGAGGAGCCGTTAGGGCCAAATACCGCGGAAATTTAGTTTCAATTAAAAAACTGCTTAATTTAAATTTCTCCACCTTGTTGGTCTGCTTCAGGATCAGGGTAATCAGCTTTTGTGTTACCCATTGAAACACCCAAACAAAGAGAATAACAATGGATAATTGCAAGAGCAAATTGATGAGATTCACCGATCCTTCAGGAATGCCCCAGTTTTCTAGCAACTGTTTAGACCATATTGAAATTTTATAGGCAGATTCTTGAATCTTCTCGGGGTGTAATTGTTGTAATGTATTGGTACTGAGTGATATGCTGTCGGTTGCCTGTTGCACTATTCCGGTTTGTTCCTTCATAATAACTCCTGATACGATTGTTTAATAATTGAAGGACAAAAGTAGTAAAAGCAGTCAAAGTTTCCAAATCCGTTCCGGATCTCGATTCCGATTCCGGTTCCGATTTTGATGCTTAGGGTTCGATATCCGGAATCACCTCACTTTGTATCTCCCCGTCTTTCAAGTAAGTCTTAATTATATCACCTTGTTTTACCTGGCTTACAGATAACAGTTTTTTACCATTTACAGTTGTAATAGAAAAGCCCTTTTCTAATAACTTGATGGGGTTGCGATGTTCGATTTCTTTGGATAACAATTCCAATTTGTTCTTTTGTTGATTGACGGCAAGTCTGACAGCTTGTATCAACCGGGCATTCTGTCTTTCTAAAAATATTTTTTTGGAGGCAGTTTTATTGAGCAAAGCATGTTTGATTTTCCAGGATATATCGGAAATTCTTTGTTGTTGATTGTTGAGTTTATTTCGAAGCAAATGGTAAATTGCGTTATACGTATCCGTCAATTTACCTTTTGCACCTTCCATGGCCTCAATTAAAAAAGTAGCTGCAGCTGTGGGTGTTTTGACGGAAGTATGTACCACCATATCAACAATGGACAGGTCACGTTGATGCCCAATTCCCGCAATGATGGGCAACGGAAATTGGGCGCAATGCAGTGCAAGATCATAGGCGTCGAAGCACGATAAGTCCGTTGTGGCACCTCCGCCTCTTATTATCACGACCACATCAAACAAATCTACATGTTCAAAAATAGTGTCTAAAGCATTGATAATGGAAGTTTCTGCCTGATCACCCTGCATCAAAGCCGGAAAAAGTTTTTTATAAAATATGAATCCGCTTGTATTGTTGTCAAGTTGATTGCAAAAATCCTCATAACCGGCAGCCGTAGCGGAAGATATGATGGCGATGCGGTTGGCAGGCACAGGTAGGTTTATTGATTTGTTCATTTCCATTACGCCGTCTGCTTCTAACTGATGGATGATGGCTTGTCGCCGTTTAGCCAATTCACCCAAGGTGTAAGTTGGGTCGATGTCTTTTACATTCAGGCTTAGTCCATAAACATCATGAAAATCAACGGTGACAGCCACCAATATACTGATTCCTGCACGCAGGGGTTGACCTGTGTTCGATTCGAAATAGGATTTCAGCATGTGGTAAGTTTGTGCCCAAATGGTAGCTTTAATTTTGGCAATTAATGTGTCCGTAGCTGTATCTTTTTCGACAAACTCCAAATAGCAATGTCCGTTGGGGTTTTCTCTAAACTCACTGATTTCGGCACGTATCCAAATCGGTTCTTCAAAGTTGACCTTGAAAATCCTGTTGATATGCTGCGTAAGCTCGTATAATGAATAAGATTTTATTTTCATTTTTTCAATGTATCATTATTTTTGTCAAGCTTGTCTCATCTTCGGAAATCACTTGAACCAAGTATATGCCCGCTACATAATTGTTCAAATGTATCGTCGTCGAATCGTAAAATTTATGCGCAAATCGTAAATTTCCGTTTGCCGTAAAAATATTAACCTGACAAGAACGATTTGTATTGAAGGGATTAACTGTGATTTTCAAATCATTTGAGCCTGGAATATAACGCACAGCATGAAGAGCGTCCTCGTTTATGTTGTGAATTTCATTCGTGAGGATACTGTTCATTGCCTCTTGAAAGTCAGGGATGCCGTATCCGTAACGCTCATCCGGATGATCGTATCTATCGGCTGACCGGATAATATGTGTAATAATATGTTCCACATCATAAGTGTGTGGAATATTTTCTTTGCAATATTGCAGATAGCAAGCCGTTAAGCCGGCAATAACGGGAGAAGAATAGGAAGTTCCGTTTCCGGTTATTGGATTTCCATATTTATTAGTCAGAGCAGTACCCAAGCCTACAGCACACACGTCCGGCTTGATGCGTCCGTCTGCACTGGGACCGTAAGAAGAGAAATAGGCAATAGTGTCGCTCGTGTCAACAGCACCAACAGAAAGTATTCCTTCAGCGTCAGCCGGACTTGAGATGTATTTCCATGATGAATTACCTTCATTTCCTGCGCTATTGCATATGATGATTCCTTTTTGGGCAGCCAGGGTTGCGGCACGACTGGCACGAGATAGCTTGCCATTCATGTCGTTGTAAGTAAAGTTCATCGCAGGGTCATCGAATTCAAAATATCCCAAAGAGATATTCACTACGTCGGCGCCCACGCTGTCTGCATATTCCAGACCCCTAACTAAAAAATCAACTTCAACCTTGTATTCAGTGGGCACGTATTCGGTTTGGATCAGCCAATAAGAAGCGTGAGGCGCAGTTCCAAGGTACTGCTGAGGCATGTTGGCCGCCATAATCGATAACACATTGGCACCGTGTATATCTTCTTTAAAAACATCAATCTTTGAATCAATAATGCTCACTGTACCCAGCAAACGATTTTGCAGGTGCAAACTGTCAAAAGCAATATTATTATCAGCCTCCCGAAAGCCCGCATCTATCACTCCAATGACGATGTCTTTACCGGTGTATCCCGCATTGTGCAGAGCTGCTCCATTTAATCGGTTTATTTGCGTTGCGGCTGTTCCATAATCATATTCTTCAATTAATTTGTTGATTTTACCGGGTGCCGGTGATATAGATTCGGTTTTGATACCCGTATATTCAGTTGCTTTTACAAAAGGGAGCAAGCGAATTTGTGCCATCAGTGATGAATCTTGCAGTAAAACAGTAGCTCCGTTCATCCATTTACTGCTGCTGTGAATCTTCAAACCATGGTTGGTAAGTTGCGCCAGGTAATCAGAATTGACCGGCAAGTCTGTTGAGTCACAAGCGATACCTTGTTCCATGCGACGGCTGATGGCTTTTGCACTTAAAAATTCTTCCGGATGATCCAAAGAAAAAGTAGTGTTGTTTTTATCGGTAAATTCTACAAAAAAGTAGTATGAGTCAGTGGCTAAACAAGGCACAGATAAAAAACCAACAGAAAGCAGTAAAATTCTGAGTAGAAATTGACAGATATGAAACCGTGGCTTATGCATGATCGATTATTATACGCGCAAAATTACGGTATTATTTTTTAATTGTTGTGATGGGGGGGGAGGTTTTTTCGTGGTTTACGGGTTCCGAGGTCTTGTCATTGTTTATGATTCGTTTTTAGTTTATCGTTTATCGTTCTTGGCTTTAATATTTATGGAAGTAACAGAAGTTAAAGAAGTTATGGAAGTTAGATGATGAGTTGAATGCCGAAAAAATAAACCACAAAAGGCACAAAAGAAATTTACAATTTACAGATTTACAACTTACAATTGATATTTTGCTCTTCGTTTTATTTCATAGTTTTCAGTTAAACAATTCAACGATTAAACACTAAACATTTTATTGTACTTTTGTAAATCATCAAAACACCACATGCAGAAATTTTTAGATATACTGAAAAAATATTGGGGTTACGATACTTTTCGTGAATTGCAGGGCGATATCATTCAGAGCATTGCTTCGGGGAAAGACACCTTAGGTTTGATGCCTACGGGTGGTGGAAAATCGCTGACTTTTCAAGTGCCGACCCTGGCGATGGATGGTGTTTGTTTAGTGGTGACGCCGCTGATTGCTTTGATGAAAGACCAGGTTGAAAACTTAAAGAAACGGAATATTGCCGCAGCAGCCATCTACACGGGGATGTCCAGACAGGATGTTTTGCTTACTCTCGAAAATTGTGTGTTTGCGGCTTATAAATTTTTATATGTTTCGCCTGAAAGATTAGGGTCGTCTATCTTTTTGGAAAAAATAAAACAGACGAAGGTGTGCATGATTGCTGTGGACGAATCGCATTGTATTTCGCAATGGGGTTATGATTTCAGGCCATCTTATTTGAAAATTGCGGAGATTCGTCAGGTGTTGCCTGATGTTCCTGTTTTGGCACTGACTGCTACGGCTACCCCTGAAGTGGTTGAGGATATTCAGGAGAAATTGCTTTTTCGGGAAAAGAATGTCTTAAGAAAAAGTTTTTATCGTAAAAATCTCGCTTATGTTGTCAGAACCACTGAAAACAAAGAAGAGCAACTGCTTCATATTTTGCGTAGAGTAAGTGGTACTTCGGTGGTATATGTTCGCAACCGGAAGAAAACCAAAGAAATTGCCGACTTTTTGAATAAGAACGGCGTTTCGGCAGAGCATTTTCATGCAGGTCTGAAGAACGAAACCAGGGATGTACGCCAACAGCGATGGATGAATGAAGAGACTCGTGTGATTGTCGCTACCAATGCTTTTGGGATGGGCATTGACAAGCCTGATGTGCGTACTGTTGTTCATATGGACTTGCCTGATTCTTTAGAAGCCTATTTTCAGGAGGCGGGCAGGGCAGGAAGGGATGGGAAGAAAGCCTTTGCTGTCATGTTGTTTAATGGGGGCGATGTAACTAAAATGCGCAAGCGGGTGTCGGATACTTTTCCTGAAAAAGAGATGATTCGCAGGGTGTATCGTTCTTTGGGAGATTATTATATCATCGCTGAGGGTTATGGGTTGGATGCTGTTTTCCCTTTCGATTTGGCAGATTTTTGCATGAAATTCAAATTGCCGGTATTGATTACACACAATGCGCTGAAAATTTTACAACAGGCAGGTTATCTTGAGTTGACCGATGAACAGGATAATTCTTCCCAAGTTTTATTTATTGTTGGAAAGGAAGATTTATATTCAACTCGATTGACGACTGATCAGGATAAATTGATCCATGTTTTGTTGCGCTCTTATACGGGTCTGTTTACCGAGCCGGCTTATATCAGCGAAGATATTATCGCATCCCGGCTCAGTTGGGAGAAAGATAAAGTGTATAAAGAGTTGGTGGGTTTGGCGAAAGACAGGATTGTGCGGTACATACCACGCAAACAAGTTCCTTTTATAACCTATGTTCACGAAAGAGAAGCACCGGAGCGCCTCAATCTTGGGAAAGAAACCTATGATTCACGGAAAGAACGATTTGTGAGCCGTGCAAAAAGTATATTGGACTACGCAAAAGAACAAAATGTATGTCGCAATCAGTTGCTGCTCAGTTATTTCGGTGAGAAAAATACTAAGCCGTGCGGACAATGTGATGTCTGCTTGAAAAAGCAAGAACAGCAGGTGACTGATGCTGATTTTGATAAAATCCGAATGGCTGTTCTGAAAGCATTAACCGACACTGCTCTTACTCCGGAAGAACTTGTCCAAAAACTTGCTCCCTTCAAGAAACAAAAAGTGCTTCAGGTAATTCGTTTCTTACTGGATAACGGAGTGTTGAAACAAAACAAAAACATGAAGTTGTTGGTAGTGGCTTGAATCTTTTGAAAATTTAATATTTACAAGAAAGCAGGGATCACCTCATAATCGTCTGTACCCTGTCCGGACCAACTGATACAATTTTAATAGGTACTTCTAAAGTTTCTTCCAGGAAATTCAAATAAGTACGAAATGCTTCCGGAAATTCGCTTTCAGAGCGTACTCCCGACATATCCTTTTGCCAGCCTGGTAATTCAGTGTAAACAGGTTCCAAATCTCCTTCAATTGAAAATGGAAATTCTTTCACGGTTTTACCATCAATTTTATAGGCAATACAAGCCTTGATGGTAGTGAGAGTGTCTAACACATCACTTTTCATCATAATCAATTGTGTTACACCGTTAATCATGACAGCATATTTCAAGGCAACCAGGTCAATCCAGCCACAGCGGCGCGGGCGACCGGTTACCGAACCAAACTCATTGCCTCTTTTGCGCATCAAATCACCAATTTCATCATGGAGCTCAGTGGGGAAAGGTCCGCCACCCACACGCGTACAATAAGCTTTAAAGATACCATACACTTCGCCGATATAACGGGGTGCAACACCCAATCCTGTACAAGCACCGGCGCAGATAGTGTTGGATGAAGTCACAAAAGGATAAGAACCAAAATCAATGTCAAGCATGGTTCCTTGTGCTCCTTCGGCTAAAATCTTTTTGTCGCTCTGAATCGTTTTATTGATCAGATGTTCGCTGTCAATCAATTCAAATCTCCTGAGGCATTCAATACCTTCAAACCAATCCTTTTCAAGTGCAGAGAGGTCATATTCAAAATTATATTGATCCAATATGGCTCTATGTCTGTCAACTGCCGCCTGATATTTTGCTTTGAAATCATGAAAAATATCACCTACTCTTACACCACGGCGTCCGATTTTGTCGGTATAAGTCGGACCGATTCCTTTACCGGTAGTTCCTATCTTACCGGCTCCTTTAGCTTCTTCAAAAGCCTGATCTACCAATCGGTGGGTAGGTAAAATCAAATGTGTTTTTTTGGAGATTTTCAGTCTGTCAGTCAGCGTATGACCGGATTTTTCCAATGCTTCCACCTCAGCTTTAAATAAAGCGGGATCGAGCACAACACCATTTCCAATAACATTGATCTTATCACCTTGAAAAATTCCTGAAGGAATGGATCTTAAAACGTATTTTTCTCCTTCAAATTCAAGCGTGTGCCCCGCATTCGGTCCCCCCTGAAAACGTGCAACTAAGTCATAGTAAGGAGTTAATACATCAACTACTTTTCCCTTGCCTTCATCACCCCATTGGAGACCTAACAAAACATCTACTTTCATACGATTAATTATAATTTTATTATTTATTTTTTTTCATACATTTTTTACAAACTCCATACACATAGAGGGAGTAATGAGTACTGTCAAATCCGGCAAACATCTTGGATTGGACGGCTTTTCTTATCTTTTTATCGGTAAACTCTTTGACATGTCCGCAAATTGTACAAACCGCGTGATTGTGAATGGTGGTGCCTATGGATTTTTCATATTCCGCCGGCTGTCCATCAAATTGATGTTTGATGAGTAAGCCTGCTTCTAAAAGCAAGTCGAGTGTATTATATACTGTTGCCAGGCTTACACGATATTCGTCAATCATACTGTTATACAAGGTTTCTGCATCGAAATGCTTGTCGAAGGTGTAAATTTTTCTAAGGATGGCAAACCTCTCAGGTGTCCTGCGATGCTTACGTTGTACTAAGAACTCCGTGAATATATTGCTGGCAATTATGGAATCTTCCTTCATCGAAAAAATAAAAACCAGACAAAGATAAGTTATTTTTTTAAAAAAGCTTGCAAATCAAATCATGCAGTGTTATCTTTGCAGCTCAAAAATACGGTGGACATAGCTCAGCTGGTTAGAGCGTCGGATTGTGGTTCCGAAGGTCGCGGGTTCGAATCCCGTTGTCCACCCTAACGAAGCTTGACTGCTTTAAAAATATCCACAAATTCATAGCCTTCCCTTTTTAAGTCCATCAACAAGTTTTCAAGGTGTTTGTAGAGCTTGTCCTTTCTTGCCGGATTAGTTCCGTAGTTAAATTGTAGGATATAGCCGTTTAAACCCGATTTGTCTTCCACTTGCATAATTTTGTTCAGGATGTCCCTGCTGGAGTAATAGTGCTCTCGCATCTCCGGGAAGGTGTAATCTAAGTTGGAATCGGTGCCCGGCGTTGAGCGAATGATGTGAATTCCGACTTCTTTACACCAAAAACTGATGTTGTCGTCGTATAATTCAAACGGAGGATTGAAAAAAGGCGCTTGTTGTTTGCTGATGCCGTGTTTTTTCAGCGCTGCATAATTTTCTTTTAAATCGTTTAAAAAAACCGTTTTGTTCAAATCTGATTTTAATGATTTATCCCAGTCGGTCAGTTGAAAATAATGATTACCGGCAGGACCGATATAATGGCCTTGTGATTTTAGTTTCTTTATTTGTCTCTTTGCCTTCGATTTCCTTAGGAAATCCCCTGAGAAGAAGAAAGCGGCTTTGACATTGTGTTTTTTTAATGCAGATGCAATTTTCCTGAAACCGTCGTCGTATTGGTGTGCTGTAAATGTAATCAGAATTTGTTTTTGATCAGGATTGAAACGGTTGATGCCACCCAAGTCATAGTGGTTATAATTAAAAAGATAATCACGCTCAACAGAAGATGCCCGCGCTGCCAGCAACTGTATCAGTCCGGCAGAAGCGTCAATATTGGGTTGGTTGGTGACATGATCATTGACATGATCGTGATAAACAGCCCATTCAGTTTGATGTCTTTCATAAGGGCCATCAAAACTGAGTCCGTCGATCTCCGAATCTTTCAGACAGGTATTATTGACTGCACCGCTTACCACGGCACCAACTGGTATTTGATCTGTTTCTATGTAACTTTTGATGTGAGGATGTGAAGGTGTAGTGCCGGTATCAGGCATACCGGTAACCATAGAGATCCCCCAGGGATTACAACCGAAAATCCAGTTAAAAAGAGATTCTTCCAAATCAACGAATTGATGGTCGTTTGTTAATTGCCTGTAAATTAAACACATATTGTGTAGGGCAATGATTTTATTGTTTGAGTTTTCTGAAAAATTTACTCCGATGTTAAAAGGATTATCTTGTGCAATAAGGCGGGCACGTTGTAAACTTACCATGATGTTGTGCAGATAATCTTTTTTTATTTGAGGATTTTCTATTTGCAACAACAGATATGGACTCCAATTGACGTAAGGATAGAATCGCAATGCCGGGTCACAAGCTGTAAACAGCCATGGGGGAACCGGTTCCGATGTGCCATAAGTAACAGCATCTTTCAGGTATTGCTTGTTGTAGGTCAGAAAATACAGTTGTGTTGCGGCTAATTGCATGTCATCTCTCCAGTTTTCTTCTTGAAGACCTTCGATGATTTCAAACAAGTCCTCAACGACTTCCTGTTCTTCAGCGTACCGGTATATTTGTTCAGCCTTATTTGCCAGTCGATCAGCAAATGCTGTGTCAAAACTTTTACAAACCTGTGCTCCCAAAGCAAGTGCTGCAACTAATTTTCCGTTTATTGCAACAGGTGTACTTTCATATTGTATTTTTGAAAGCCACTCCAGTCCCCAATTGGCCTCATCCAAAACATCAGGAATGCCATTGGGTTTCCTTTCTCCTTGAAGGTCATAGGCATCAATAAAAATATCCGGATAGTTGCTATAAGCAAATAACAACTGATAGGTCACACTCGCATTGACAGAGGCGTTCCTGTTTTTGTTCGAAGCATCGTACCACCAACCTCCGGATACATTGTTGCCAATCCGTCGCGAACGCAAATAAGTAAGTAGTTGATCTGTCGTGTGAGCAAAATGATGCTTGTTGATGAAAAAGATGGGGGAGTAGGTGTCACCGGTTTTGATGTAAAAAGCTCCGGTCTGTTTAAAAACACTAAAATCTAAAGTGTAGTTACTGTTGAATTTATCAAATTCACCCCAATGGCTTACTGTGTTGAATTGTCCGCAAACTTCATTTGTGAGCGCGTCGTGTATGGTGAAGTCCTTGACTGTGATGTCGGATTCACTGATTAAAATTGCTTGCTTGGCAGCTTCGGGAAGATACCCTAATTGATTGACCCTGACCCTTGTTCCTGCACCTATGACCTGAAAAGAGAACAGGACAACAGCAAGGATGATGTTGACATATTTCCTAATCATAAAGCAAATGAAAATGTTGACAAATTTATGTAAATTCTGCTTGTAAAGCAAATGCCCGATAATATCAAAAAAAATATTACTTTTGCAGTCGGTAACTACTTAAAGGTGTATACTTCTTTGGTATGTTCACGATCCTTTTATTGGTAATAGGAAAAATGATTTAACATGAAGGTATTAAAATTCGGCGGAACTTCCGTTGGCTCGGCACAGAGGATGAAAGAGGTCACAAAATTGATTTGTGATGGTCAACAAAAAATAGTGGTTTTGTCGGCTATGTCGGGTACAACCAATAGTCTGATTGAAATTGCAGATTATTTTTACAAAAACAATCCTGCAGGTGCCATTGAGCGCATCAATCTCTTAGAGCAAAAATACGAACAAGATATAGAGGGTTTATACTCAAGTGCGAAGTATAAAGAGAAAGCTAAAGAATTGATCGGTGAACATTTTGATTATTTACGTACTTTTTCGCAGGCTGTATTTACCATTTTTGAAGAGAAAGTGATATTGGCTCAGGGAGAGCTTATTTCTACAACCATGTTTCAGTTGTATTTGGAAGAAATAGGTGAAAACTCTGTTTTGTTGCCTGCATTGGATTTTATGAAGATAGATAAAAATGCAGAGCCTGATATGGCTTTCATCACTGAAAATCTGAACCAAGTATTAGCTGAAAACCCGGGTAAACTATATTACGTAACACAAGGGTATATTTGCAGAAATTTTTATGGAGAAATAGATAATCTGCAACGTGGTGGCAGTGATTATACTGCATCTTTGATCGGAGCAGCCATCAAGGCGGAGGAAATTCAGATTTGGACGGATATTGACGGCTTACATAATAATGATCCGCGTTTTGTACAAGGCACGAAGCCGGTACGTTTTCTCAATTTTGATGAAGCTGCAGAGTTGGCTTATTTTGGTGCTAAAATTCTGCATCCTACCTGTATCTTACCGGCAAAGCTGAATAATATTCCGGTCAGACTTTTAGATGTGTTGGAACCTCAATTGCCCGGAACATTGATCTCATCTAAAAGTAAAAAGTCTGCCATTCAAGCGGTTGCAGCAAAAGACGGCATTACTGCCATCAAAATTAAATCCGGCAGGATGCTGTTGGCTTACGGTTTTTTGAGAAGGGTATTTGAAGTTTTTGAGTCCTATCAAACCCCAATTGATATGATCACAACTTCCGAAGTGGGTGTTTCCGTTACCATTGATAATACGAAACATCTCAGTGAAATTGTGGACAATTTGAAAAAATTAGGTTCTGTAACTGTGGATGAGGATATGGTAATCGTATGCGTGGTAGGCGATTTGCGGCCCAATAATTTTGCTCTGCAAGCCAAGGCTGTTGCTGCTTTGCAAGATGTTCCCGTGCGCATGATATCATACGGCGGCAGCAACTACAATATTTCGTTTCTTGTCAATGCAAAAGACAAAAAACCGGCACTGCAAGCTCTGAGCGATGCATTGTTTAATTCATGATTGATACAATTTTTCCCATACGTCAGTTCAAGCACCTAACAACTCCTTTTTACTATTATGATTTAGAGGTGTTGCGTGCTACCATAGATGCCGTCAAACAGCAGGTTGACGGTAAACCTTTCCGGGTGCACTATGCCTTGAAAGCCAATGCCAATCCCAAATTGTTGAAAATCATAAAGGATAAGGGATTCGGAGCGGACTGTGTAAGTGGTGGTGAGGTGCAAGCTGCTTTAGATGCCGGCATTACTGCGGATAAAATTGTTTTTGCCGGTGTAGGTAAAGCTGATTGGGAAATCAATCTAGGCATTGATCAGGGGATTTTTTGTTTCAATGTGGAATCCTTGCCGGAGTTGGAAATCATCCATGAACTTGCTACCCCAAAAAACAAAACAGCCAAAGTAGCTTTGCGCATCAATCCGGATGTCCAGGCAAAAACACATGCATACATCACTACCGGTTTGGAGGAAAATAAATTCGGCATCAACTTGTCGGAGCTTGATGAGGTGCTGCAAAAGGTAAAAGTTTTACGAAATATTGATCTGATTGGCATACATGTACACATTGGGTCACAAATAACGGATATGTCTGCTTATGCAGATATGTGTGGAAAGATCAATGAGTTGCAATTATATTTTGAAAACAAGGGATTCAAGCTAAAACATATCAATGTAGGAGGAGGCTTGGGTGTCAACTACGAACAACCGGATGCACACTTGATACCGGATTTCGAATCTTATTTCAGGGTGTTTCGGGAAAAATTAAATCTCAGGCCCGGGCAAATCGTACATTTTGAATTGGGGCGCTCCATAGTGGCGCAATGTGGCAGCTTGATTTCAAAGGTTTTATACATCAAAAAAGGCAGTACCAGGCAATATGTCATTTTGGATGCCGGCATGACTGAATTGATACGTCCCGCTTTGTATCAAGCCTATCACCATATACAAAACCTGTCTTCCGGTTTGCCTGCACAAACCTATGACGTAGTCGGTCCCATCTGTGAGTCAACGGATGTGTTTGCTACCGATTATCGCCTGCCTGAAACCAAACGCGGGGATTTGATTGCTATTCGTTCTGCCGGAGCTTACGGTGAAACCATGGCGTCGCGTTATAATTTGAGAAATTTGCCTGATTCTTATACTTCTGATGAAGTGAGGGGGGTAGAGTTTTATCCCAACAAAAAAAGGCCATCTCGTTCGTTTTGAGACAGCCTTTTCTTCATTTACTACATTCTGACTAATCCTTGATTTTCGCGCTTAAATATTCTCTATTCAAGCGGGCAATATGAGCAATGGAGACGTTCTTGGGGCATTCGGCCTCACAGGCGCCGGTATTGGTACAGTTACCAAATCCAAGTTCATCCATTTTAGCCACCATGGCTTTGGCGCGGGCAGCTCTTTCAACCTGGCCCTGAGGCAATAAAGCAAACTGACTGACTTTTGCGGCTACGAAGAGCATGGCGGAACCATTTTTACAAGCAGCTACACAGGCACCACAGCCTATGCAGGATGCAGCATCCATAGCCTCTTCCGCTTTGTCGTGCTGGATGGGTATTGCATTGCCATCAGGAACACCACCGGTATTTACGGATATAAATCCGCCGGCTTGCATGATCTCTTCGAATGCATTGCGATTAACGATCAAGTCTTTAATTACAGGGAAACCGGTAGAACGCCATGGTTCGATGGTGATGGTTTCCCCATCTTTGAACTTACGCATGTGCAACTGACAAGTGGTAGTTCCACCCATGGCACCGTGGGGATGTCCGTTGATATACAAACCACACATACCACAAATACCTTCGCGACAATCGTGGTCAAAAGCAATCGGTTCTTTGCGTTCGCTGATTAACTTTTCATTCAGCATGTCCAACATTTCCAGGAAGGAACTATCGGGAGAAACGTTCTCCAACCGATATTTTACAAATTTACCTTTGGCTTTCGGACCAGCCTGACGCCAAACTTTTAATGTTATATTAATATTTTTTTCCATTGATGATTATGCTTTATAATTTCTTTGATCACGTTCTACGAACTCGTATGCTAACATTTCTTTAAATAAACTTGGCTCTTCGCCTTCTCCGTTGTACTTCCAGCAGGAAACAAATGCAAATTCTTTGTCATTTCTGAGGGTTTCACCTTCTTCAGTTTGATGTTCTTCACGGAAGTGACCGCCGCAAGATTCTTCCCTTAAAATGGCATCTCTTGCCATCAATTCACCTATTTCGATGAAATCGGCAACACGCAATGCTTTCTCCAGCTCTGTGTTGAGGTCGTCTGCTTTACCCGGAACAAACACATTGCTCCAAAATTCTTTGCGAATTTCCCGGATGCGCTCCAAGGCATGTTCCAGACCTTTTTTATTGCGGGCCATTCCCACAAAATCCCACATCACCAAACCTAATTCACGATGGATAGAATCAACCGAACGTTTGCCCTGAATGGACATGATGCGGTTGATTTTTTCATTGATCTGCTTTTCGGCTTCCTCAAATTCAGGTGCGTCGGTACTGAAACGCGGCACGCGGATTTGATCGGCCAAATAATTCTGAATGGTGTAGGGCAGGATGAAATAACCGTCTGCCAAGCCCTGCATTAATGCAGAAGCTCCCAATCGGTTGGCACCGTGATCGGAGAAGTTGGCTTCACCAATGCAGAACAATCCTTTTACTGTTGTCTGTAGTTCATAGTCAACCCAAATACCACCCATTGTATAGTGGATAGCCGGATAGATCATCATCGGTGTTTTATAGGGGTTGTCATCTACAATCTTTTCATACATCTCGAAGAGATTGCCGTAGCGTTCGCGAACCACATTTTCGCCCAAACGACTGATGGCTTCTTCAAAGTCTAAGTAAACAGCCAGACCTGTATTGCCAACTCCAAAACCGGCATCGCATCTTTCCTTAGCTGCGCGGGATGCTACGTCTCTGGGCACTAAGTTACCAAAAGCAGGATAACGTCTTTCCAGGAAATAATCACGATTTTCTTCAGCTATATCGGTCGGTTTTAGTTTGCCTTTGCGGATGGCTTCGGCATCTTCTTTTTTCTTCGGAACCCAGATGCGACCATCATTACGCAATGATTCCGACATCAAAGTCAGTTTAGATTGATGTTCGCCTTGTACCGGAATGCAAGTCGGGTGAATTTGTGCAAAAGCGGGATTGGCGAAGAAAGCTCCTTTTTTATAGACTTGTAAGGCGGCAGAACCATTGGAAGTCATGGCATTGGTTGATAAGAAAAATGCGTTCCCGTATCCACCGGTACCTACCACCACCGCATGAGCCGCAAATCTTTCAACTTTTCCTGTCACCAGGTTGCGGGCAATGATACCACGTGCACGACCATCAATGACCACCAGATCAAGCATTTCGTAACGTGTATATA
>JAAYQF010000095.1 GCA_012519425.1 Bacteroidales bacterium
GCATAAATTCATCGCTAATTTTCACAGAAACATTGGCTCCGGTTACTTTGCCGGATTCCATTTTAGCATCAATGAAAGATTCAGCATCCGGATGTTGAATGGATACGCTTAACATCAAAGCACCTCTTCTGCCATCCTGTGCTACTTCACGGGTGGAGTTGGAATATCGTTCCATAAACGGAACAATACCGGTGGAGGTCAGAGCTGAATTTTTAACCGGAGAACCTTTCGGACGGATGTGAGAAAGATCATGTCCCACACCACCGCGGCGTTTCATCAATTGTACTTGTTCTTCATCAATTTTGATGATGGCTCCGTATGAATCAGAATCTCCGTCAAAACCAATCACAAAGCAGTTGGAAAGAGATGCTACCTGAAAGTCGTTTCCAATACCTGTCATGGGACTTCCCTGGGGTACGATGTACCTGAAATTGCGCATTAATTCAAACAATTGATCTTCCGTCATCGGATTTTTGTATTTTTTTTCAATACGTGCAATTTCACGTGCAATTCTTCTGTGCATATCGTCCGGCGTTTTTTCGAAAATATTACCAAACGAATCCTTCAAAGCATACTTGCTTATCCAAACTTTAGTCGCCAATTCATCACCCTGGAAGAAATCAAAAGTGGCCTGGCGAATTTCTTCAGGTTTGTAGGTTTTCACTTTCACGACAAAAAATATTTATATAATGAATTAATAGTCTTTTCATGGTTAATTTTTATGTGCTCTTCAAAGCACATAAAAATTTAAAAAATAGACTACAAGATTAGTTAATTAATTTGTAATATCCAACAAAAAAATCAACTTTATTTTTTATAAAAAATAGAAGTTTCCCAGAATAAAAATTAAACCGCTGATAATTAGTAAGATGATTTTTCTATGTTAGCAAAAAGTTTCCAGAAAAATAATTTAATGTGGAATAAGGTTGTAAAAATCAAAAATTATTATATGTGGGTTTGTGATGTGATTTTTCCATTTACGACATTAAAAATTTTGGCATTGCTGTTTAATTGAGTCAACAAAGCATCTAAATTTTCACGATTGGTGTCGGTAATAAATATTTGTCCGAATAAATCTGAGGTAACCAATTTGATAATTGCTTCCACACGGGTGGCATCTAACTTGTCAAAGATATCATCTACTAAAAGAATAGGTGAGCAATTATGTGTTTTTTTCAGGAAGTCGAATTGAGCAAATTTGAGTGCAATCAGGTAAGTTTTATTTTGTCCCTGTGATCCTACTTTTTTAATTTGGTGATCTCCCAAAGTCATCTCCAGATCATCCTTGTGAATTCCTTGTGTGGAAAAACCCAATATCAAATCGCGTTCACGGGTTTCGGACATTCTTTTCAATAAATCTCCATGTTGTTGATATTGAGAGGTATATTCCAGGTTGGTTTGTTCGTTATTACCGGAAATCGTGATGTAAAAGTTTTGAAAGACCGGAATAAATTCAGTGATAAATTTGGTTCTTTCCTGAAAAATGTATTGCCCAAGCGTATTCATCTGCTCTTCAAGTACTTCAAAAATAGTGGCATCGACAGGACGTTCCAATTTGAGCAAGGCGTTTCGCTGCTTCAGTAAGTTGTTATATTGTAACAGTTGTTGCAAGTAAGTTTTGTTATACTGGGAAATTACACCGTCCATAAACTTACGCCGTTCGTAACTTCCTTCAGAAATCAGTTGACTGTCGTCGGGAGACACCATGACCAAAGGGATCAAGCCTATGTGATCAGACAATTTTTCGTATTCTTTTTGTCCCCTTTTGAATTGCTTTTTCTGCCGGCGTTTCACTCCGCAATAAATCTCCTCTTCATCACCATTTTTTCGATAGTTTCCCCTGATCATAAAGAAATCCGAATCATGTTTGATATTTTGCGAGTCAACCACATTGGTGTGGCTTTTACAAAACGACAGATAATAAATGGCATCAAGCATATTGGTTTTTCCCATGCCATTATTGCCAATCAGGCAATTAATTTTATCCGAAAACTCCAACGAAGCTTCTTCAATATTTTTATAATTGATGATATTGAGGCGATGTAAGCGCATAGTAGGTTTAATTTATTTCACCTTTGCCATGATCTGTTTTCCTCGTATTTCAATTCCAATTTCACCACTGGAAACTGCATATCCCGTCGCCACATAGCCCATTCCAATTCCGGTTTTAGTGCCGGGAATGATGGTGCCGGAGGTAACCCGACCTATAATTTTTCCTTCGGGAGATAAGATGTTGTAGCCTTGGCGGGGAATGCCTCTTTCTGCCATTTCGAAGCGTATCAGTTTACGCAATACCCCTTCTTTTTTTTGCTTTTCAAACAAAGGTCTGTCGATAAAGTCTTTCCCCTCCACAAATTTGGTAATCCATCCCAAGCCTGCTTCAATAGGAGAAGTGGTCTCGTCAATGTCGTTCCCGTAGAGACAAAAACCGCTTTCCAAACGCAAGGTGTCACGTGCACCCAAACCTATGGGCTTGATACCGTATTCTTCTCCGGCTTCAAAAATGGCATGCCAAATGGTTTCAGCATATTCGGGATGAAAATATAATTCAAAGCCACCGGCTCCGGTATAGCCTGTGTTTGAAATGATCACTTCCTGACATCCCGCAAAATCACCTACCGTAAAATGATAATATTGAATGTCCGAAAGATTGATATCCGTGAGTTTTTGTAGTGTTTTTGTGGCTTTCGGACCTTGAATGGCCAACTGAGCCGTCCAGGGTGTGGCATTGTCCATTTCAACCCCTTCTTTGTTGTTGTCGTTCAGCCATTTCCAGTCTTTTTCCGTGTTGGCGGCATTGACTACCAAGAGGTATTTATTGACTTCATAATGATAAATTAAAATATCATCTAAAATACCGCCTTTGCCGTTGGGCAAAC
>JAAYQF010000096.1 GCA_012519425.1 Bacteroidales bacterium
AAAATTACATTTCAATTTCTGACGACCGCAATATTGATTTCGAGAATTATAGAATCAATTGTAAAAGGAAATCCGTCACAAGCATCGTCTTGGAAGGTAAGTGAATATTCGCTACCATCCAATATCAGTAAGTTTAATTGGTAACCGGGATAGAATGGAATCAGCTTAAAGCCGCAAGATTATCTTCATTTACGATTTCTTTGGCACCGGCTTCATATAATTTTTCAATGCGATCAGCATACCTGTTTTCAACTTTCCCACGCACAATTTTCATGGTGCTGTTTACAAGCCCGTTCTTTTCTGAGAAAGGTTCTCCAATTACGGCAATGGCAGCAGGGAGCCAGCGCTCCGGAAAACTGCCTTCAAATTTACCTCCCGACTTATATGCATCAACTTCTTTTTGCAATGCATTCAAAGCAAAAGTTTTACCTTCTACTGTATTCCAGTCGAGGCCTTCTTTTGCTACAACTTGTTTCAAAGCCTCCTGGTTTGGTACTATCAAAGCTGAAGTATAGGGATTTTGATTGTTGTACAAGACAACTTGCTCAATCAATTTTGAGTTGTCGGCCAGCGACTCTTCAATGCCTTCCGGACTGTATTTTTCGCCGTCACTGGATATCAACAAGCTTTTGAAGCGACCTACCACATACAGAAAACCATCATCATCCATATAACCCATATCTCCGGTGTATAACCATCCGTCTTTGATGGTTTCGGCGGTGGCTTTCTCATTTTTATAGTATCCCGCCATCACATTTTCACCACGAATGACAATCTCTCCCTTTTCATAATTGGGTAATTCCTTGCCGTCTGTATCACAAATCTTTAGATCCATGTACTTAACCAAAACACCGGAAGAACCTAATTTATGACGTTTTAAACCATTGGATGAAATCACAGGTGTAGCTTCCGACAAGCCATATCCTTGAAACATGGGAATACCAATGGCGTAAAAGAATCTCTGCAAGTCAATATCCAACAATGCACCGCCCCCGATAAAGAAATCTAACTCTCCACCAAAAGCTTCACGTACTTTGGAGAATAATATTTTGTCAAACAAAGCTAAAATCGGTTTTTTAAGGATCTGCAATCCCCTACCCTTGTTATATCCCTCTTTATTATAGGAATACGACATCTTCATCGCAAGATTGAACAGCTTTTCAACGAACGGCCCTTTTGCCCGTATATTCGATTCTATATTTTTTCTGAAACTTTTGGCTAAAGCCGGTACGCTCAATAATAAATTAGGCTTTAACTCTTTGATGTTGATGGGGATATTTTTCAGGGTCTCCATGCCCGTTTTACCAACCTGAACTGTACCAACACTTGCACCGCTTGCCATAAAACTGTAAAATCCGGCAACATGCGCAAAACAATGGTCAAGGGGCAATATGATCAGCGTTCTGTAAGTAGTTGGAATGGACATCAAAGTCAGGGCTTGCTCAACATTTGCCGTGTAATTTCGGTGTGTCAGCATAATGCCCTTGGGGTCGGCAGTTGTACCGGAAGTATAACTAATATTGGCCAAATCATCCGGCAAAATAGTAGCTGCACGTTCCTCAACAACTTTCGGATTTTTTTTCAAGTATTCCTTGCCTTGTTTAAGAAGGCTTTTGTAACTGATCTCTTTTTCCTGATATTTAGCTTGCTCGTCTAATACAATTACTGTCTTTACCAATGGCAAATCATCGATAATGGCTTGTATTTTCTTTAACTGTCCACCCGAAACCATGATGTATTTAGCCTCAGAATGAAGTAAACGAAAAATCAGATCATTGCTTTCTTCTAATTTGACAGATAGCGGAATATTGATGGCACCTGTAAGTAAAATGCCCAATTCCCCAATTATCCAGGCATTTCTTCCTTCAGATAGTAAAGCTACTTTATCGCCTTTCTGAACACCCAAACTAATAAGTCCGGCAGCCAATATATGAGCTTGTTGTTTAGTTTCTTTATAAGTGGTGGGTTCAAACTTATCCTTGGTCTTTTCCCATAAAAATGGATTATCCGAAAATTTCTTTACACTGTCATTCAGTAAATCAATAATGGTTGTCCTTTGCATAATAAGTCAATTAAATTTATAGATAATAATGCGTGATGATGCTTATAAGCTATCATCAATCATAGAAATTTTTTGTTCAACGAGTCGGGCTTCTTCTTTCAGTGACTCAATTTTGCGCTCCATTTCTTTAATCAAACTCGAACCTTTCTTATTGGTTGAAGATAAAAATCCGATATTATTTTCATAGGTAGCAATCTCTGATTTCAGATGCTCATACGTGCGCATCAGCTTTTCCCGCTCGCGCAACAGTTTGTTTTCGCCCTTCGATGACATATCCTTCAAATTTGTTTTAAATATGTCTAAACGGCGCTGATTAGCATCTACATTCAGCTTCTCAAACATTTTATCTATGGCAGCACGGTATTCTTTATACATCTTATCCTTATCTCTGTAAGGAACATGCCCAATTTCATTCCACTCAGCAATATATTCTCTGAGCATGAGTAAAATTTCTTCCGGTGTTTTATCAGTTACTGTATCTAAGGCATTGATTTTCTGAACACACTCTTGCTTAAGCTTTAAATTCTCTAACTCAACCTTACGCTGTCCACCCATATTCTTTTTCTTCTGTTCGAAGAAATAATCACATGCACCGATAAAACGCTTCCAGGTTTCATCTGAAAACTTCCTGGGAACAGGACCGATGGTTTTCCACTCTTTTTGCAGACGGATCATAGCCTCAGTCGTTTCTTTCCAGTCTGTACTATCCTTTAATTGCTCAGCTTTCTCACATAAGGCTATTTTTTTCTCTAAGTTCTCATTTAACAAACCCTTGGCAGCTTTATAAAACTCAGACTTTGCATCGAAAAAGACATCACAAGCTTTGCGATATCTATCGAAAACTTTATGGTTCATTTTCCTGGGAGCAAAACCAATCGAACGCCATTCTTCCTGCCACGCAAAAATTACTTTTGTAGCCTCATCCCAGGCCTTATAAGTGTTGAGAGAAGAAACGTCGAATGCCTCAATCTTTTCACATAAAGCAATCTTCAAGCGTAAATTTTCTTCTTCAATTTTCCTTACTTCATCAAAATGCCCTTGATGTTTACGATTGATGATGGTGGAGGCAGCTTTGAAACGATTCCAGATTTCCTCACGGTATTCACGTGCTACAGGCCCCGTTTCACGCCAATCGTCATGCAATTTCTGCAACTGACGAAATGCCAAAAGCACATCCTCTTCCTCTGCCAAACGCTCTGCTTCTTCACAAAGCTCAGTCTTGGCTTCTAAATTCTTTTTGAAATCATATTCCCGCAGCTCTTTGTTAATCTTCACTAAATCCCAAAACGTTTCCTGAAGATTATTGTAAGACTTCCACAACTCATTAGTAAACTGAGGCGGTACGTGACCAATCGTTTTCCATTTGCGCTGCAAATCACGGAATTCACCGATAAAAGACGAAACATCATCATTGCTTTCTACAAGCAGTTTCATTCTGTTAATGATGTGTTGTTTTTCCAGCAGATTCTGCTCTTTATCTGCCTCCAGCTTAGCTTTTAATGCAGCTCTCTTAGCCCTGTAATCTCCTAACAACGATTTCAACTCCTCATCTAAACCATCTTTAATAGATTGATACTCAAGCTCTTCACCTCCTGATTCAAGAAATTCTTTTTTCCTTTCTTCATTTTCAGCTTTTAGCTTTTTATAAAAAAGTTGCTTCACTAAATCAACCTCTTGCCTGATTTCAGTTATCTCTTGAGTCAGCAATTGCCGCAAATGATCAACCAGTTCCTGTCGGGAAAAAGTATTTAAATCTACAGCCTGTTCAGGTGCTTCCTCAACTTTTTCAGCCTCATCTGCAACTTGTTCAGGTGCTTCTTCAACTTGTTCAACCGTATCTGCAACCGGCTCCGCTTTCACAACAGGTTTTACTTCTCCCGTTTTTGGTTCTGCCGCTTCTGCAACCTGCTCAAGTGTTTCTGCAACTTGTTCAGGTGCTTTTGGTGCTTGTTCGGTTACTTTTTCAACAACTGGTTCAACTGCATCCGCAACTTGCTCAGACGCAACATCAGCCTTTTCCGGAATTGGTTCAACAGCTTGCTCAACTATATCAGCAGATTCTTTTTCTGCATCAACAGTTTGTTCTTCAGCTTCAACAGCTTCCGGAGTTACCTCAACTACACCAACAGTTTCCTCAACAGTTTCTTGAGTTAAATTAACTTCTTGTAAAGATTCTTCCTTCAGGGATTCCTTAGATGAATTCTTGTTTACAGCATCTACATCATTAGCTTTGTCACGTGGGTCCATGTTCAGTATTTTTAAGAAAAAATTATATTACAAATTCTTTCTAATTGATTGCTTGAGTTTTGTGTTACAAAAATAGACTATTTTTTCAACTAATCACAAATTTAGCAAAAAAATGCTTATTCCTGTAATTCATGCCCCATCTTGTTTTTTTTAGTTTCCATATAAAACCTGTTATAAGGATTGGGCTTAACAATTAACGGCACATTCTCTACGATGGTCAGGTTATAAGCTTCTAAACCGATTCGCTTCACGGGATTATTGGACATCAATTTGAATTTAGTCACGCCAATACTTCTCAATATTTGCGCTCCTACTCCATAATCACGTTCATCGGCTTTAAAACCAAGGTGAAGATTCGCATCAACTGTGTCTAAACCTTCTTCCTGCAATTTGTAGGCTTTGATTTTATTCATCAACCCTATTCCCCGTCCTTCTTGTTTTATATAGACGATCACGCCTTTACCTGCTTCTTCTATCATCTTCATAGCCAAATGCAATTGTTCGCCGCACTCGCAACGCAACGACCCGAAGATATCGCCTGTAACGCAGGAAGAATGTACACGCACAAGAATCGGCTCATCAGGCTCCCAGCTGCCTTTGATTAAAGCAACATGCTCTAAGCCGTTTGATTTCTGAAGAAAAGGTATCAATCTAAAATTTCCGTATGCAGTAGGCAGTTTTACTTCTACACCTCTTTCAATCAAAGACTCTGTTTTGAGACGATAAGCAATTAAGTCTTCAATGCTTATAATTTTAATATTAAACTTTTCCTTCAACTTCAACAAATCAGGAAGACGCGCCATGGTGCCGTCTTCATTCATTATTTCAATCAAAGCTCCGGCAGGATATAGTCCGGCCAATCTGGCCAGATCAACAGCTGCCTCCGTATGTCCTGCTCTGCGTATAACACCACGCGACTTGGCACGTAGAGGAAAAATATGCCCCGGACGACCAAATGTTTCCGGCCTGGAATCAGGATCACACAAAGCCCGAACAGTTGCTGCACGATCGTGTGCTGAAACTCCTGTCGTACAACCTTCAAGCTTGTCGATACTGACTGTAAACGGAGTAGCATGAAAAGAGGTGTTGTCGACAACCTGCATATCCAATTCCAACTCGGCACAGCGCTCTTCTGTCAAAGGAGCACACAGAAGACCACGTCCTTCTTTAATCATAAAATTAACTATCTCCGGAGTTATTTTTTCTGCAGCACAAACAAAATCACCTTCATTTTCACGATCTTCGTCATCCACAACTATAACTATTTTACCATCTCTGATATCCTGAATGGCCTCTTCAATCGTATCTAAAATTTTATTCATTTTTATTTATTGATTGTATTTAAATTCTTCTTCTTCTGATCTTCCGATGAGTTTTAAAAATACATTTTTAATTTTTTGAAAAAATTTAATATAGGTATCCGCATTAAATAATGTGGCATCTTTTGCTGCCTTGTACGTCAGAAAAACACCAATGGGAAATAATATAGCCGAGCTGAGCCACATACCCTGATAAGCCTCCCAGATATTTTCTCTTGCCATTTTATAACCGGTCAAGTCTATGATATAATAAACCACAAACATCAACACTGAAATAACCACCGGAAAGCCAAAGCCTCCTTTACGAATAATGGCTCCCAAAGGGGCACCTATAAAAAAGAAGATCAAACATGCAAAGGAAAGAGAGAATTTCCTGTGCCATTCGGCACTGTGACTGTTCATATTCATTTGAGGTTCCCCCAACAGAAGCTTATTGTATGTGATGTGATCTGCCATGTTTTTGGCACGTTCCATCGCATGGTTGATCGACATTTCAATTTCAGCATTGGTCTGATTAAGAAATGCACTGTCTACATCATATTGATTGTAAGATTTTTCAGGATCCGGCAGAAACAAAGTATTCCTGTACTTTCCGGTAAACGCGAAATACCTGCTGTGCAACATTTCCTGTACCTGCATCTCACTCCTTTCCTGCACGATCAATTTGATGGAATCTATCGAACGCGACAGTTCTTTGATATTCTTACTGATATGCCGGTCTTGCAATAAAGACTCATCATATCGATTAAAATCGGAATCATAATCATACAGCACTTCTTTTAGCGAAAATGATTCTCTGCGATACGGGATGTTATCCGGACTGGACATTTTCTGTTCCCTCAGATTCTCAAAACTTTCTCCATTGTATAGAGTAAACAACAAGTGCTTCTTATCACTGGTGAGCTGAATTTTTCCTGAATCTGCAAGCAACACCATAGCATTATTGAATCCGTTGGAAAAATCATATATCATTAAATCCTTAAGAATATTTCCATCTTTACCACGCACATATAAATTGACGCCGTTAATGCCGGAGTAGAACTCACCGGTGGGCACATCCAACTCAGGAGATTTGTGGCGTATAGAAAACAAAAGCGTGTACATATCACGCTGTGCCCTCGGTAAAACATTATTGGAAAAGAAAAATGCAGCTACTACAATCAAGCCGACCAGGATAATCAGGGGACGGATAATTCTGAACAAAGAAATACCTGATGATTTCATGGCCGTCAACTCAAAACTTTCACCCAGGTTACCGAAAGTCATCAAGGAGGCCAGCAAAAGAGCCAATGGCAAAGCCAATGGAACCAAAGTCATAGTGGCGTATACAAAAAGTTCTGCCAACACATTCCACCCGACACCTTTGCCTATCAAATCCTCAAAATGTTTCCACAAAAACTGCATGAGCAAAATAAAGATGACGATGAGAAACGTCATCACTAGTAGAACTAAAAAGCGCTTGAGGATGTATGAATCAATCTTTTTAATGAAAGACATGCCGGTTTCCTTTAACCCGCAAAATTACATGTTTTTTGTTCAAAAAGCAAAAGTCAAACAATTTCTTGAAAGCAAAAACACCGGCTTATTGGTAGCACGTAAACAATCAACTAACAAACAACAAGATGCCTTGTACTGAACCCGAAAATCGCACCAGGGAACCCGTATCTCTTGAACCCGGAACCCGGAACTTGGAACAAAGTCAGCTTCAGCACTTACATACCTTTGACTCTTTTGAGCGTTTCAATCTGATGATCCCACAAAAGGATAGCATCGTCAATATCGTCTTCTTTGGCAAAATCAGTGACAAGCAACACCAAATCGTTAGATAATTCGGAAGTTATAATGCGCATTTCAAAATATGCTTCACCACCTTTATCTTCTTCCCATTGAAAACGAATGGAGTAATTTACTTTCGAATGCAGTAAATATGCTTTTTTCCGCTCAAAACCTTCCCATCTAAAGATGAATTCTTTTTCATCTATGCTTACATCATCTGCAAACCATTCAGACAAGCCGTAAGCAGTGCCGATACTATCCCATAAAACGGAAAGGGATGAATTGCTGAGTGGATATTCTATTTTGAATTTTTTCTTCTTCATACGGTATGGATCTAAACTTTCGCAAGATAATCATTTTTGTCAATCCCTCCATCATCTTTAAACAAAGATTATCAACATAATTACAAAAATTAGTTCTTTTACTTGTCGTTGGACTTGTCAGTATTTTCTTGTAATTTTGTGCTTTCTAAAGAAATAGCATTTATTTTCACTTAAAAAACACATTTCAATGAAAACTTTTTTTAAAATATTCCTTTTCACACTTATCATGTTCGGTTGTAGTCAAAAAAACAATATTCAGTATCCTGAAACCAGAAAAGAAAATATCTGTGATGATTATTGGGGTACCCGGGTAAACGACCCGTATCGCTGGTTGGAAGATGACAGATCGCAAGAAACAGAAGAATGGGTTGTTGAACAGAACAAGCTCACTTACAGCTATTTAGAAAAAATCCCTTTCAGAGATAGATTACGGGAAAGACTGACAGAATTGATGAATTATCCCAAATATGGCTATCCGCAAAAAATCAACAACAAATATTATTTCTATAAAAATGATGGTTTGCAGAACCAAAGCGTACTTTACGAGCTCGATTCTTTGACGGCGGAGCCTACAGTATTGTTAGACCCCAACAAGCTTTCAACTGATGGAACCATAGCTTTGTCACGCGCATCTTTCTCCAAAGATGGGAAATATTTGGCTTACAGTATATCTAAAAGCGGTTCCGACTGGAATGAGATTTTTGTGATGGAGGTTGCCACGCGTCAACTCCTGCCGGATCACATTGAGTGGGTGAAGTTTTCCGGGATCTCATGGCAGGGAAATGGCTTTTATTACTCAGCTTATGATGAACCCGAATCGGGAAAGGAATATTCCAATAAAAACGAATATCACAAGGTGTTTTACCATCGTTTGAATGATGATCAGACACAAGACAAAATTGTTTTCGAAAATAAAGAGCATGCACTCAGAAATTATTACGCAGGTGTCTCGGAGGATGAAAAATTCCTTTTTATTGTAGAGACTGAATCGACTTCCGGAAACTCATTATGGCTAAAAGATTTAACGAAACCAAAAACAAAGGCTGTACTGATTGCACCAGGCTTCGATTCAGATTTTAACGTCATTGACCATTATGAGGGTAAGATTTATGTACTCACAAACTATCAAGCTCCCAATCAGCAATTGATGGTGGTTGACCCTGCCCGGCCTCAGCTGGAAAACTGGAAAACACTTATTCCGGAAAGCGGACATGTGATTGAAGATGTCAGTTTAATTGGCGGACAGCTTTTTATCAATTATTTACAAGATGCCTCCAATCGCCTTTACGCCTATAATACTTCCGGTCAACTACTACATGAAATCAAACTACCAACGATTGGTACGGTAGGAATCTCCGGCAGATATGACAACAATGAGGCATTTTACATGTTTACTTCCTACACGTATCCACCAACGATATACAGGTATGATGTAGCCGAAAACAAAGCCGAATTGTTCCGCAAGTCTGAAATATCCTTCAATGCCGAAGATTTTATCAGTGAACAGGTATTTTTCACTTCTAAAGACGGCACCCAAGTCCCTATGAGCATCATCTATAAAAAAGGATTGAAGAAGAACGGGAAGAACCCAACCATGCTATACGGATACGGAGGTTTCAACATCAGTTTATTACCCGGCTTCTCGGTAGGCCGCATTCCTTTCCTGGAACAGGGAGGGGTGTATGCAATCGCCAATTTGCGCGGAGGTGGTGAGTATGGAGAATCATGGCATAAAGCAGGGACTAAAATGCAAAAACAAAATGTTTTTGATGACTTCATTGCCGCAGCAGAATATCTCATTGCGGAAAATTACACCAACTCCAAAAAGCTTGCAATCAACGGCGGTTCCAATGGTGGTTTGCTGGTCGGTGCTTGTATGACCCAACGCCCCGGTTTATTTGCCGTAGCCATTCCGGAGGTTGGTGTTCTCGACATGCTGAGGTATCAAAAATTCACCATCGGCTGGGCATGGGCTACCGACTACGGTACCGCTGAAGATAGTCAGGAAATGTTTGAATACCTGTTGGGTTACTCTCCACTACACAATTTAAAAGCAGGAACCACTTATCCTGCAACCCTGATCACTACGGGTGATCATGACGACAGGGTTGTTCCTGCACATTCTTTTAAATTTGCAGCCACTTTGCAAGAACTTCATTCAGGTCATACTCCTACCCTCATCAGAATTGACGTAAAAGCCGGTCATGGTGCCGGAAAACCCATTAGCAAAATTATTGATGCACAAACCGATGTATGGGCTTTTGTAATGAAGAATTTAGGGATGAACTACAAGTAACCACCTTCAAACCAAACAGTTAATCAGATGGCATAAATCTACGAAGAGTAAGACTACCTCCCCAATCTACTAATAATGGGGAGTTAGAAAATGTAAATATTTTGTAGTTTCTGTTTGCGGTATTACTGAAATATCTTATCTTTGCACTCGTTTTTACGAACGGCGGGATAGCTCAGGTGGTTAGAGCGTCGGATTCATAACCCGAAGGTCACGAGTTCAACTCTCGTTCCCGCTACAAAAAAGGGTCTGGTATTCAAACCAGACCTTTTTTTCTATTCAGAAATAAACTTCAATACAGTTCTTAATAACCCAATTCCTTTTCTATCTCCTCGAGTTCTTTACTCATATCCAGACGATAATACAAGGTTCTGAGATTTCTTTTATATAGAGTCTCCTCCGGACTGATTTCACTGGCTTTTACAAAATAGTCAATTGCCGACTTAAACAGCTCATTTGCCTGTTTTCTGGCCAGATTATATTCTCTGTCAGATTTATATGCCGCATCGTTCAAAATCTTTTCACCCTGACTAATAATCAAAACACCAATTCCCGCATAAGCATCTGCATAGTTGGGATCCAATTCGAGCGTTTTATCATAATACAATTTCGTATTCTCATTATCTTCTTCCATTTCAAAAATTTTCGCCTTGATATAATAATAAACCGCTTCATTTGGCGAAATCTCTATAGCCTTGTCTATGTAAAGTTTAGATTCTTCTATGTTGTTCATAGACAGGTAATAGTTGATTAAATTTTGAATGAACCAGGGATCTGTCGGCATTTTTTCAACACCTTCCTTCAAGGTTCTTAAAAAATTCACAGTATCGTTCAAGTGTACATATTCATCATAAAGTAACTTGTAAACATTACCTGTCTCATAACCCTGATCTTTTATTTCTTCATGTATTTGAATGGCTTTATCCCACATTTCAATATTGCGGGCAGCCAAAGCATTGAAATACTTTACTTGAAGATAGGTTGAATCAATAGTCACATAATCTTTCATGAAAGGCAATTCCGGAATCTCAAGATAAGTCTCAAAAGCTTTCATAGCCCCTTCATAGTCCTTTTTCTCATCAAAAAGGGTAGCGGCATAATAGAAGATATTATGCTTCTCCTCGAAGTACTCCTTGATTTTGTCTTTAATGTCAACTTCATATCTCGGCTTGATCTTCTTACCTTTTTTGTTGAAATTATTTTGATCTAATTCATAAGCCTTTAAAAAATAATGATAAGACTCCATCACAGCTTCACCCTTTTTTACTATATCAACATCTTTACCTAATGCCATTTGCTTAAAGTACTCTTCATTTATCTTATAGCCAATCAATCCGGCTACATGCCATGTTCTGGGGTCTGTTGCAGTTGAAGGGTCTTCTAAGGCCGGCAATATCGATTCCTTGGCACCTTTAAAATCCGGTGTTTCCATCAATGTCAAGTTCCTGGCTTTGGTTACATTTTTCCTCTGTGAAAAAACTGTTGTAACAGCCAAAAGCATTATCAATGAAAAAAATATCTTTTTCATAAGCTTTAAAATTTAAAATAATTATTTACTATTAATTTCATTTTCGAAATGTAATTTGATCTTCTCTTTCTACGATCAATCCTTGTCTAACGCCAACTTCGAGAATATTTATTCCTCATCATTTTCAGTTTCATTCGGGCGAACATCACTACTTTCATCATTCATATTATCAACATCATTGTGTTCATCACCTTCACCAAAATCTTCTTCATCTGTTTCCGTTAACACCTTACATACTGAAGCAATCTCATCGTTTCGCTTTTCAAGGTTGATTAATCGAACACCCTGCGTTGCCCTGCCCATTATGCTTATATCTGCCACATGCAATCGAATGACTATTCCCGACACGTTAATGATCATCAGGTCATTATCGTCATTGACATTTTTAATGGAAACAAGCTTACCTGTTTTCTCGTTGATGTTCATCGTTTTAACACCTTTACCACCTCTGTTGGTGATACGGTAAATAGGATTACCATCTTCATCATCTAACGGGGTACGCTTGCCATATCCGTGTTGAGAAACCACCATAACAGTATCATGGGAGTTTTTCGGCACACAAATCATGCCGATAACTTCATCTTGTCCATCATCATCTAATCTCATACCGATTACACCGGTGGCAGTTCTGCCCATGGGGCGCACTGCAGATTCATGGAAACGAATGGCGCGTCCATTCCGATTGGCCATAATGATTTCCGTATCTCCGTCTGTCAGACGCACTTGAATCACCTGATCATCTTCTCTGATGGTGATGGCTTTTATACCGTTTACACGAGGACGAGAATAGGCTTCCAACAAGGTTTTCTTCACTATTCCATTTTTTGTACAGAATATAATGTTGTGAGAATTGATGTATTCTTCATCATCTAATCCTTTTACCCTGATGAAAGCATTTACCTTATCATCAGAATCAATATTCAATAAGTTTTGAATAGCCCTGCCTTTCGAGGTTTTACTGCCTTCCGGTATTTCATATACTTTCAACCAATAGCACTTTCCTTTCTGCGTGAAGAACAGCATGGTATTGTGCATGGACGCCGGATAAATATATTCGATGAAGTCATCATCTCGTGAATCGCTCCCTTTTGAACCTATTCCTCCCCTGCCCTGTGCACGGAATTCCACCAAAGCCGTCCGCTTGATGTAGCCAAATCTCGAAATGGTAATGACCATTTCTTCATCAGCGTAAAAATCTTCAGGATTGAATTCTTCAGAAGCATAGACGATGTCAGTGCGACGCTCATCACCAAATTTATCTTTCACCTCTAACAATTCGTCCTTAATAATTGCCATGCGCAGTTCGACCTTTGCCAAAATTTCTTTCAAGTTTTCAATCAGACTCAAAATTTCTTCATATTCAGCACGCAACTTATCTTGCTCCATCCCCGTAAGTTGACGCAAACGCATTTCTACCACGGCACGAGATTGAATTTCCGACAAACCGAACCTTTCCATCAAGCGGGTACGTGCCTCATCGGGCGTTTTTGAATCACGTATGATTTGAATGGCTTCATCCAAATTATCCAGGATGATCATGAAACCTTCCAGGAGATGTGCACGCTTTTCTGCCTCAGCCAGTTCAAATTGCGTACGCCGGGTAACCACATCATGCCGATGATCCACAAAATATTTAATAAGATCTTTCAGATTCAGCATTTGCGGTCTTCCATTCACCAGGGCAATGTTGTTGACACTGAAAGAAGACTGTAAAGCGGTAAATTTATACAAAGTATTCAGGACAACGCCGGAGTTCGCATCTCTCTTTATGTCAATAACGATGCGCATACCGTCACGGTCGGATTCGTCATTGATATGTGAGATACCATCAATGCGTTTATCCTCAATCAAGGAAACAATAGAGCGAATCAGTTCAGATTTATTGACCAGGTAGGGAATTTCCTGAACAATAATTTTCTCTCTACCGGAGCTGTCTACTTCAATGTCAACTTTAGAACGAATAACTACACGCCCTCTTCCGGTCTCGAAAGCCTCCTTCACCCCGGCATAACCATAAATGGTACCTCCTGTCGGAAAGTCAGGTGCTTTCACATATTTAATGAGTTCTGCAATTTCAATATCGTTATTGTCAATATAGGCAACTGTAGCATCAATCACCTCCGAGAGATTGTGTGGAGCCATATTGGTCGCCATTCCCACTGCAATACCGGACGAACCATTGACCAGCAAATTGGGAATGCGAGCCGGCAATACTACCGGTTCCTTGAGAGTATCATCAAAGTTAAATTGGAAATCAACAGTATCTTTATTGATATCAATCAGCATTTCTTCCGCTATCTTGCGCAGGCGCGCTTCAGTATAGCGCATAGCTGCCGGGTTATCACCGTCAACAGAGCCGAAGTTTCCTTCTCCTTCAACCAAAGGATAACGCATAGACCAGGGCTGGGCCAATCTAACCAATGTACCATATATGGACGAATCACCATGGGGGTGGAATTTACCCATTACTTCCCCAACAATTCTTGCAGATTTTTTAAAGGGTTTGTCCGAGTTGTTGCCCAATTCATTCATGCCAAACAACACGCGACGATGCACCGGCTTAAGTCCGTCCCGCACATCCGGCAACGCACGGGATACAATCACTGACATTGAATAGTCAATGTACGAAGACTTCATTTCTTCGTCAATATTTACCTTAATAATTCTTTCTGGATTGATCATCTGATGTATTTATATTTCTCAAAAAAAATCAGGCTAAGGTACTATTTTCTTTTGAATCTGACAAGAAAAACAAGATGTTTTTTCAAGCCTTCTTTTTTCTTTTTATGGTGTCGCGAAGGTTAACTGCCAACTCGTATTTTTCCTCACTTACTGCTATGTTTAAAAGCTCCTCCAAATCTTCCACAGAAAGCATTTCCAACTCTTCAGAAGTTAGTTCTTCAGGCTTGACAACTTCTGAAGCACGGTCCCTGGCAAATTTTTCTAATTCTGAAGAATCAATTTCGACACTAACGATGTCCATAATTTTTTCTTTGATAAAAATTCCGCATTCTGCTCTAACAGCTAATGCAATGGCATCCGACGTACGAGAATCGATAACCATGGATGTTTCCCCTTTTTTCAAATACAATTCTGCATAAAATATATCGTTCACCATATCATTGATTACGACTTTTTCCAACTTGGTGCCGAACACACTCAACAACGTAAGGATCAAATCGTGTGTCAAAGGACGGGGAGATTTTTTCTTGTTCATATGTAAGGCGATGGACTGCGCCTCCGGTTCTCCAATCATGACGGAAAATCGTCTATTCCCGCTTTCTTCAGCCAACACCAGGCCGTAAGTACCGGCTACATTCTGATTGTAAACCAATCCTACAACGTTTATTTTTATTTCAGACGACATATCTAATAATAATTAAACTGAGTTGAATTCTATCCTTACATTCTTGTAATACCTTGTGAACCTATTTTTACTTTACAACTCTAAATTATCTCAATTACAAAAATTTACACAGGCTACAAGCGCACATTCAACTTATTATACACTTATTTTCTTTATTTCTTTTCTTATAAGAAATTTAGCTTCTATCTTTCCGGTAAGAAGATAAAGCAAATTTACAAGTTTTTTTCCGAAAAACCTCACTATATAAGAAAAATGGAGAAGTAAGGAAACTTTAAAAAAAAACTGTAATTTTGTACCCGATTAAAAGGGAAAGGGAGAAAATGCGTCGTAGTGCCAACATATCAATCAAGAACAAACGGGCAACGTTCAATTACGAAATTAAAGAACGTTATACGGCCGGCATACAACTTTTCGGAACTGAAATAAAATCCTTGCGCGAAGGCAAAGCTTCCCTGACTGATACCTACTGCGTGTTTATCAACAATGAGCTGTGGGTGAAAAACTTACATATAGCCGCATATTTCTTCGGAACGTATAATAACCACGATGTTCGCCGTGACAGGAAGTTGTTGCTAAACAGAAAAGAACTGAATAAACTAAATCGGGCTACCAAAGAAACCGGACTAACTATCATTCCTATTCGTTTGTTTATCAACGAAAAAGGCTTGGCTAAACTCGAGATTGGCCTCGCAAAAGGTAAAAAAAGACACGACAAGCGTCAATCTTTGAAAGAAAGAGAAATGGATAGGGAAATTAATAAAAAATTCAATCAGTTTTCTTAAAAAACTGCCTTACAGTTAGGCAGTTATAAAAAACGCATTAATTTACATAGGAATATTCGTTAAATTCAGATATCTCTTCATTTTTTTGTCTTGATACAAAAAAACGAAGCAAAAAAAAATCAAGACTGTGCCTGCTTCGCTCGAAAAATTAGCGCTCAAACAGCTAAATCGTCCAAACTCGCAACTTCGTTGCTCAAACAAGGACGATTTTTAACGCTGTTCTTACTTATTTTTCGGCTCATCAGGCAAGGTCGATAGCGCACTGCAACAATTTGACCTCCTGAACCCGGAACGCGGAACTCGTAAACTCGCCACTATTTATACAGAACAAACACACAAGGTCGTTTGTTTAATTCCGGTATCTTCTTTTGCCATTCCCTGACAGACTTGGTTCGAATGTACTCAGAAAGTAAAGTCAAATCGGCAGCTACACATAATTTAGTTTCAGGTTCACAAACACTCAATATATCGCTAAAAGTCTGCATATTTCTATAGGGCGTCTCAATATAGATTTGCGTTTGATTTTCCGTATAAATTTTTCGTTCTTGCTTTTTAAGCAGATCCGATTTTTCGTTCCTGGGAATCGGCAGGTATCCATTAAAAGCAAAACTTTGTCCGTTGAACCCTGATGCCATCAAAGCCAGTAGCACAGATGACGGACCTACCAAGGGGACAACCTGAATATCATGTTGATGAGCTATGGCCACAACATCTGCCCCGGGATCGGCTATGGCGGGACAGCCGGCTTCAGAAATAACGCCCATATCGTTACCTGCCAATAGAGGACTGATAAATGAACGGATTTCTGCAGTTTCTGTCCGCTTGTTCAATTCAAAAAAATGCAGTTCATCAATGTTGATGTTATTGTTACATTTCTTGAGAAAGCGACGTGCAGAGCGAATATCTTCCACTATAAAACACTTGATACTCTCAATCAGATCTATATTGAAAACCGGAAGTATCCGCGACAACTCAATATCACCTAAATGAGTAGGAAAAAGGTACAATTTACCGGACATATCATTCTGTTTTTAAATTTTCAAGTGTTTCCGTCAAAATTTCCCATTCGTACATCTTTTGATCCAGCGCCCGCTGCTTTTGGTGCATTTTCAAAATAAAATCACTGTCTGAAGCCTTTTCAGGGTGCTGCAACTCGGCTTGCATTGCATTCAATGCTGCTTCTAACTTTTCAACCTCCATCTCCACCTCCGACACATCGCGTTCAGCTTTTCTGATCTTTCTGTTCTTTTCTTTTCTCGCCTCATAGCTTAATTTATTGTCAGAAACACCCTTTGTCTCCGGACTTGCAGTCTGACCTTGTAGTGGTGATGAAGGTTCATTGGTTTCAAGCTCTTGTAAACTCTCTATTTTTTTACGATGTAGAAAATCATAAATACCCCCAAGATGTTCCCTGATCTTTTTATTGCTGAACTCATATACTTTATCAACCAATCCGTCTAAAAACTCACGGTCGTGCGACACAATAACAGCCGTACCGGTGAAAGCTTTGAGAGCCTCTTTTAATACATCTTTGGAGGGCATATCTAAATGATTGGTCGGTTCGTCAAGGATCAACAAATTAACAGGTTCGAGCAATAGTTTGATCATGGCAAGTCGCGAGCGTTCACCACCGGAAAGTACTTTTACTTTTTTATCGGATGCTTCACCGCCAAACATAAAAGCTCCTAAAATATCCCGGATTTTGGTGCGAATTTCACCAACTGCAGCCTGGTCGATGGTTTCAAAAACCGTTAAATTTTCATCCAACAAAGAAGCCTGATTTTGAGCGAAGTAGCCTATTTTAACCTGGTGACCGAGTTTAAGCTTTCCCGAAAAGGGAATCTCCCGCATGATGCATTTCACCAAGGTACTTTTACCGGCTCCGTTTTTCCCAACAAAAGCGACTTTTTCACCTCTGTTGATTATCATGCCAATATTATCAAGCACCAAGAGGTCTCCGTATGCTTTCGACAAATGTTCTATTTCAATGGGAATAATACCCGAATGCGGAGCCGGCGGAAACTTTAAGTTCATATGGGTGTGATCTTCAATATCCACCTCAATCCTTTCAAGTTTTTCCAATTGCTTGATACGTGATTGTACTTGAATGGCTTTTGAGGCCTTGGCACGAAAACGCTCAATGAACAGTTCGGTATCCTGAATCATTTTCTGTTGATTCTCATAAGCCCGCATTTGTTGTTCATAACGTTCTTTGCGTAATTCAACATATTTCGAATAGTTAACTTGATAATCATATATTCTCCCAAGGGAGATTTCTATGGTTCTGGTTGTTACTGCATCTATAAAAGCCCGGTCGTGTGAGACCAACACAACTGCACTATTGGCATTGACAAGAAAACTTTCGAGCCATTGTATCGATTCAATATCTAAATGATTAGTGGGCTCATCAAGCAACAGCAAATCAGGTTGTTGTAAAATTATTTTTGCCAATTCGATGCGCATCCTCCATCCCCCGCTAAACTCAGCACAAGGTCTGTCAAAATCAGCACGGTTAAAGCCCAATCCGATCAAGGTTTTTTCTATTTCGGCCTGATAATTACTCTGATTAATGATCTGTAAATATTCCTGGGCATGACTGAGTTTATCTATGATGCGATGATAATCCTCACTATCATAGTCAGTTCGGTCAGCCAGTTCCGTAGTCAAGGATTCGACTTCATATTGAAGTGTATGAATGTGTTCAAAAGCCTTTTCAGTTTCTTCCAGCACTGTTGTGCCCTCGTTGTGAATCATATGTTGGGGGAGATATCCGATGGTCAAATCCTTCGGAAGCTCAATACGTCCACGCGTGGGCGTCATTTTACCTGCTATCAGTTTCAATAAGGTAGTTTTGCCGGACCCATTTTTCCCGACCAAGGCGATTTTTTCTTTTGGATTGATTAAAAATCCGATATTATCGAACAAGGAAGTACTTCCGAAATCAACACTCAACTGTTCAATTGAAATCATATGTCTAAACGCTCATATTGCGAATTTTTGCTTTTGAATTCCGGAACAATTTTTTTCATGGTCGAAACAGTCAGATAGTCCTTGTTCAGCTTGCTGTAATTGATTAGTTTATCTATCAATATAGAAACTTTGTCGTAATCATATTGCTGGACATTCGCAATCATTATTTTCGGATGATGTGTTTTTTGGGTGTGCTCTTTCTTGTTCAGGAGTTCTTCGTACAATTTTTCGCCCGGTCGCAATCCTGTAAACACAATCTCAATGTCTTGCTCAGGCACCAATCCTGCTAAGCGGATCATTTTACGTGCTAAATCTAATATTTTCACAGGTTTACCCATGTCAAAAATATAAATTTCACCTCCATTGCCCATAGATCCGGCTTCGAGTACCAATACGCAAGCTTCCGGGATTGTCATAAAGTAGCGAATTATTTCCGGATGCGTAACAGTTACCGGTCCCCCGCGTTCAATTTGTTTTTTAAAATAAGGAATAACAGAACCGCTCGAGCCCAACACATTACCAAAACGGGTTGTAATGAATTTGGTAGTATCTCCGTTAGTTGTGGTGTTCAACTTACGATATAAAGACTGTACATATATTTCAGCTACACGTTTGGACGCACCCATTACGTTAGTAGGATTGACTGCTTTATCCGTTGAAACCATCACAAAGCGCTCAACCCTGTACTTTACAGCCAAATCAGCTAAAACTTTAGTTCCCAACACATTGACCATAACGCTTTCAACAGGATAATCTTCCATCATGGGAACATGCTTATAAGCAGCAGCATGGTAAATTATATCAGGTCGGTATAAATCCATCATATACTCCATGCGTTCTTTGTAACGTACATCACCCAGGAATATCGTTACATTTTTATCGGGATATTCTTCTTGTAAATCAAGCTTTAAATCATGCATTTGGGATTCGGCATGATCCAGCAACACCAATAAGTTGATGTCATATTTCAATATTTGTAAAGCTATTTCACTGCCAATTGAGCCTGCTGCACCGGTCACCAGTACAACTTTATCTTTTAATTGAGAAGCGATATTATTAGTAGAGATAGTGATTTGAGGCCTTTCCAACAAACTTTCAATGGGAATGGACCTCATTTCCCCGATATTAGGAATATTATTCTTCCAGATATTCATTGGAGGCAACGACAGAACGGTCAAATCGTTATCGACAAACTTCTCCAATGCATTGGATACATTTGGTTCATTTAATTTTGTAGGCGAAACAATGATGGATTTACATTTTTTAACGATGACTTTCTCCAAAGTTTCATCATTCATCAAATAGACTCTAACGCCCATAATCATTTTCTCACTGGCATTTTTATCATCATCAATAAATCCCACCAACTTGTATTTTGAACCTACCTGTTCCGACATCAGCATTTTGGCAATACCGATAGCAGCCGATTTAGTGCCGTAGATCATTACCGGCGTCAGATAATCGCCTCTTTGTGTCAGGTAGTCATAGGTAGTTTTAATCAACAACCTCGTCATCAAAAGAAACAAAAACGACAAAATACCATAAACCACCAATTCTGAATAATACACCAGCAAACCTTTCGACAGAAAAGTCAAAACCAAATTGACACCGATCAGAACAATGATATTAACAACGATTGAGAACAATATTCTTACAGTATCGACAAAGCTGGAATAGCGCAAGACTCCCGAATAAGTATGAAATGCCCAGAACAGTAATATCTGTAACAACATAACGATGGTAATCCGCCAAAAATCATTGACTATGATAAAATGAGAAGGATTAAAGCGAATTTTTTCAGCCACCAAAATGGAAATCAGAAACGCCACCACACACAGCAGAACGTCGACAAACAGGACGATCCACCTTGGCAGGTATTTCATGGTAACAAATTTGGAAAAAATATTTTCGTCTAACAGACGACCGGAGTTGAATCTTACCATACGCTTCAAAATTTCGAGGTGCAAAAGTACAATTTTTAAAGTAAAGCACGAAAAAAAATTACACTTGCAAGTTGAACTTAGGACCTGACTGTGTCTCATAAAGTGCCCAACTGCCACGTTGCTTTCGAAACTCAGGGCATTTGAACACTTCTAAAACACCTTGCTTACTATTTTTTAAATTGAATATTTGTCTTAAGACAATCTCTACAATATAAGTTTTCAACGTATAAAAGCCCAATAAATTGTGTATTCTTTAGATAAAAAGAACACATAAAATTACTTTGATAGAAATGATGTGTACAAGCACGGATTTTCTTCGTCTCAGAACCGTTAGAAACCCGTCAATTTTCAAGCTTTCGGATGGAAATTGGAAATTATCATGTATATTTGCAAACATGTTTTAAAAAAAAAAAAGCAAATCATTTATCTTTAGTAATATGTCTGTACATCTTGAAAATATACGTAAAGTAACCACCCAACGTTTGGTGGAAATGAAAAAAAGGGGCGAAAAAATCAGTATGCTCACTGCTTATGATTATACCATGGCGAAGATTGTCGATCGTGCCGGCATTGATGTTATTCTTGTCGGAGATTCAGCTTCCAATGTCATGTGTGGCAATGTAACCACTTTACCTATCACATTGGATCAAATGATATTTATGGCAAAATCAGTAATGCGCGGTGTTAAACGTGCTTTAGTAGCGGTGGATATGCCCTTCGGTTCATATGAGGGCAATTCACGTGAAGCCATCTCTTCTGCCATCAGAATCATGAAAGAAAGTCATGCTGACTGTCTGAAAATAGAGGGTGGAGAAGAAGTTGCCGAGTCGATCAAAAGAATATTAAGTGCCGGTATTCCTGTAATGGGACATTTAGGCTTGATGCCCCAATCCATCAACAAATACGGTACTTATGCTGTCAGGGCACAAGAAGATGAAGAAGCCGAAAAACTAATTAAGGATGCCCATTTATTGGAAGAAATTGGGTGTTTCGCCATCGTGTTGGAAAAAATACCCGCCAAGTTAGCCAAGCGTATTGCTTCTGAACTGACCATTCCCGTTATAGGTATTGGTGCCGGTGGCGGTGTTGACGGTCAGGTATTGGTGATCCACGATATGTTGGGCTTAAACAATGACTTTTCTCCTCGTTTTTTAAGGCGATATGCCAACCTAGAAGAGGTCATGGACCAGGCCCTCAAGCAATATTCCGCTGATGTGAAGTCAGGCTCATTTCCGAATGAGAATGAGCAGTATTAAAAATGAATCATAAAATTACTCCAGCAACCACTTCCAAGCCGGAATGATATCAATACGCTTATCATCTACAGTAATTTTATCTTCCATATCACTCGTGATGATCAATCCTGTCGTCAGATTGAATGTTTCCATCGCCTCCAATAACCCATCAACTTCCCGTTTCCTTGTTCTTTCTGAATAAAAAGTATAACATACTTGTATGGCAACAGTGACTATATTATTCTCCACTAACAAGAAATCACATTCTTGTTTCTTACTATAATAAAAGACTTCTTTTCCACGCCTAAGCAATTCAATATAAACAAGATTTTCAAGTAAATGCCCGAGATTATCTGAGAAACTAAACCCTACTCTTTTTACCAATCCGTTGTCAATAAAATAAGATTTTTTCGGATTTAAAATTTGCTTTGAAACGGAATAATCATATTTATAAGCCTGAAATATTAAATAGCTGTCAGACAAAAATCCAATGTATTTTTTAACAGTTGATGGATTTTTTACACCAATAATTTCAGCTAATTCACTGTTTGTTGATAAACGAGCGTAATTTCCGGCAAGATAGGAAACCAATTCTCTGACTTCAATTTCATTGGTAAGATTGTTCCGTACCATTATATCACGATACAGAATATTTTCAAACAAGGTTTTCAAGGCTAATTCATCACCGGTTTTAACAAAATTCGGAAACCCTCCGTTATTAAAGTAATCTTCAAAAAGGGATAAAATAGCTGCTTTTATATTAGTTTTGTAAAAGTTCTCATTCAGCAATTCCGGGTTTTTCAGCAAAATAAATTCTCTGAATGAAAAAGGATACAGTTCGTGAGACAAATAACGTCCGGTAAGATGAGTACCCAATTCACGGCTCAACATGCGCGCATTAGAACCGGTAATGTAAATCTTATTGCCGGTATCGTGCAAACGGCGAACAAAACGTTCCCACTGATCAACATTTTGGATTTCATCAAAATAATAAGTTTTTTGTACGCCAAAAAGCTCGTAAAAAACCTCTAACAGGACCTGAAAATCATCAACCTTGAAACTGACTAACCGTTCGTCATCAAAGTTGATATAATAGTCACGCTCAGCTTGTTCTGCACGAATTTGCTGCATCAAAGTAGATTTACCACAACGACGAATGCCGGTAATAATCACGATCTCAGGTGCAGTACAAAAACCAGCAGGTAATTTACGTTTCACACTACCTTTAGCTTGTTCAAAGTAATACTCTTGATCAGCTATCACTGTCTTTAATAAATTCTTATCCATAATAAATCTATTTTTCTGCAAAGATACAACTTCTATTTGAAATAGAAGAATATATACGTTTTATTCTATTTAAAATAGAGGTTAAAGGGTGACCAATACTCATAAAATTGATCCGCAATCCTGTAGAATTAATTTATGGTTTCTCGCGGAATTAAAAATTAATTTCTCGCAGATTGTCGCAGATTTACACAGAATTAAATTATTTCAAAACAAAACAGTCGGTTCAGGATAATTCCCAACCGACTACTGTTTTGTTTTACTATGATTCACCATTCGAAACGGTGAATCCATCCCCAAAGTCCCCCTTTGGAGGATTTAGGGGGCTATTTCTACACCTCATAAATCGTAGAAGCTGTATCACCTCCCCTGCCCGTCCAATTGGTATGGAAGAACTTGCCCCTGGGTTTATCGATACGTTCATAGGTATGAGCACCGAAGTAGTCACGTTGTGCCTGTAACAAATTGGCAGGCAACCTCTCACAACGGAAACCATCGAAGTAATTGAGTGCAGAAGTCATTGCCGGTACAGGAATACCATTGCTCAAAGCAGCAACTGCTACCCTGCGCCAACCGGCTTGTGCTTTTTCTACTTTTTCTTTGAAATAAGGATCTAACAATAGATTTTCCAGAGCAGGATTTCTATCAAATGCTTTTTTGATATCGCCTAAGAAAGCAGAACGGATGATACATCCACCTCGCCACATCAAAGCAATACCACCATAATTCAGATGCCATTTATATTCTTTGGAAGCTTCCATCATCAAGTCGTAACCTTGTGCATAAGAAATGATTTTAGAAGCGAAGACTGCGTCTTCTAAATCAGCGATAAACTGTAATTTATCTCCGGTGAAGTTTACTTTGGGACCTTTAAGAACTTTCGAAGCCTTCACGCGTATATCTTTTTGAGCTGATAAACAGCGGGAAAACACTGCTTCACCAATCAAGGTCAACGGAATACCCAAGTCCAAAGCTGTAATGCCCGTCCATTTACCGGTCCCTTTCTGACCGGCAGTATCCAGGATCTTTTCTACCAAAGGTTCTCCGTCTTCATCTTTGAAAGCCAAAATATCGCGCGTAATCTCAATGAGATAAGAGTCCAAATCGCCTTTGTTCCATTTCTTGAATACTTCATGCATCTCATCAGCGCTCATGTCCAACAAATCTTTCATGATATGATAAGCTTCGTTGATGATTTGCATGTCACCGTATTCGATACCATTATGTACCATTTTCACAAAATGGCCGGCACCATCCTCTCCCACCCAATCACAACAAGGTACATTATTTTCAACCTTTGCCGAAATGGATTGGAAAATATCTTTTACGTGGGGCCAGGCGGCAGGAGAACCTCCGGGCATGATAGAAGGACCTAACAAAGCACCTTCTTCACCACCTGAAACACCGGTTCCAATGTACAATAAGCCCTTGCTTTCAACATACTTCGTACGACGGGTCGTATCCGGGAAATGCGTATTTCCGCCATCAATGATGATGTCACCCTCTTCCAAATGCGGTATCAGTTGTTCTATGAAATCATCTACAGGCTTACCGGCTTTCACCAACATCATCACCTTGCGTGGTTTTTTCAATGATTCGCACAATTCTTTGATAGAACGTGTGCCGATAAAATTTTTACCTGCACCACGTCCTTCAATGAATTTATCCACTTTTTCTACCGTGCGGTTAAACACAGCAACTGTATAGCCTTTGCTCTCCATGTTCAACACCAGGTTTTCGCCCATAACGGCCAAACCAATTAATCCAATGTCTGCTTTTTGTTTCATGTTTTTGTTTGTAAAATTATATTGATATTATAGTTAGTAGTTAGTAGTTGGTAGTTAGTAGTTAGTAGTTAGTAGTTAGTAGTTAGTAGTTGGTAGTTTTTGGAAGTTAAAGAAGTTAAAGAAGTTAAAGAAGTTAAAGAAGTTAACTTAAGTAGTTAGTAGTTGGTAGTTAGTAGCTGATAGTTTTTTCGTTCTTAGTTCTTATTTGTCTTTGCTCTTTTGTCTTTGCTCTTTGTTCTCAGTTCAACAATTCAACATCACACATTACACACTAAACACTACACACTACACATTACACACTAAACACCACAAACCCTATCTCCTTCAAAACTTCCTCAACTCTTTCTCCGGTATTTTTCAACCGTACCGTATATGCAGGAAATTCTCTTCTCACAGGATAATCACCTCTTTGTTTTTCAAAATCAGAGGAATTAGCTCTTAACAATTGGTCATCTTGCCGGATATCGTAAGTATGCAGGACTGCCTGAGCAATAATTTGCTCGTCCGTTAAATCTTTGCCATCTATAACAACCAGAGGCTCAGCAGGACACTCTATATTTTCAGGTATCCAATTATCCAATTTCAAATTAAAGAATTCACTGACAGCCTGTACGCTCATCTGTGTACCTTTGGCTTTGCCATCCCTGGAATAACCTGCAATATGTGGTGTAGCTATGGTTGTCATAGCCAACAATTCCAAATCGATATTGGGTTCATTTTCCCAACAATCGCATACAAAAGCCTTAATCTTATGTTCTTGAACAGCTTGTTTCACAGCCTCAGTTTTCACTACTTCACCCCTGCATGAATTAATCAAAACAGGTTTTTTTTTCAAAGATGAAAAGAAAATTTCATCGGCCATATGGAAAGTAGCATCTTCTCCCTTCATATTTAACGGCACATGCAAACTGATAATATCAGCTTCTTCAAGAATGGTTTGCAAGTTCACGAACTTCTCCGGTCCTTCTGCCCTGGCACGGGGAGGGTCATTCATCAAAACTTTCATCCCCAACAATTCAGCAATACGTGCTACTTTACTACCTACATTCCCTACCCCGACAATGCCAATAGTACTTTGTTTTAAATTGACAAGATCTTTCTCAGTTAAAACCATTAAAGCCGAAGCTACATACTGTTCCACAGACTTTGAATTACATCCGGGTGCATTTGTCCACTGAATGCCTGCTCGTCTGCAATAATCTGTATCAATATGATCATAACCAATGGTTGCAGTGGCAATAAATTTAACGGAAGAACCTTTTAACAAATCTTCATTGCATATGGTTCGTGTACGAGTGATGATTGCATCTGCATCATGCACCACTTCCGGAGTAATTTTAGCACCAGGCAAATATGCGACCTCAGCTACATGTTCAAATATACCCCGGATATAAGGAATCTTATCATCAATAATTAGTTTCACCGATTTATTTTCATTCCAACTGTTTACACATTTTGCGATCCCGGATGTTTTTTATAATAACTACCGGCTATTTCCTCCATAACTAAATTAGTTCTTGCCGCTGTGTACATATTACTTGTATAGTTATTCGTACCCCGAAGCGAACCAACTACTTGCTCTACTAAATAAAATGATATATTTTCATGATTTTGGCATTGAAAAGTTTTTTTACCTTGCGGAGTAAATAACTCTATATCACCCTTTTCAAAACATGGAAAACTTATTTTTCCCGCCGTTCCCATGAATTCAATTTTATCCTCTTCGGCATTTTTATCCACAACAAAACACCAACTGGCACTACCTGTTGCACCTGATTCAAATGTAAAAACAGCCACTACCGTGTCCTCTGCTTTATAAAATCCACCGATATTTTCAGCAATTCCTTTAACCTCTGTAATTTGTCCCAACAAAAAATCCAAATAATCCAATTGATGAGAAGCTAAGTCATAAAAGTATCCCGCACCGGCAATTTCCGGATTAACACGCCATGATTGTTGATCCGGACACTGATCTTTTTCTCCGAAGGCCCTATGCAACCTGAGATTCACGGTTAACACCTTACCAATGGCACCTTCTTCAATCAACTCTTTTACCTTGAGAAATGACGGCAACGTACGCCTGTAATAAGCAACAAATAAAGGCATACCTGTCTCTTCAGATACCCTTATCATTTCCTGACATTCGGCGAAAGTTCTTGCCATCGGTTTTTCCACATAAACCGGCTTACCGGCTTTCATGGCCTTGATAGCATATTCAGCATGGGTATCGGGTGGCGTAGCAACATATACAGCGTTTACGTCAGCATCATTAATAAGATCATCTGCATTTGTATAAAAATGGGGAATATCATGTCTTTTGGCATAGTCCTCTGCCAATGCGGCATTTCGACGCATTACCGCAACAAGTTCCGAATGATCTACTTTGTTGAATGCCGGTCCGCTTTTCAATTCTGTGACATTACCGCATCCTATGATACCCCACTTGATTTTATCCATCATAATTATTTGCAATTTTACAATTTACAATATAAAAATTTACGATTTACCACTTATGATATACCATTTAATTGAGTTAAATCAAAATGGGTAGATAAATTAAGTGATAAATAATCAATACTTAAATCTATCTTTAAAAGCCCATAAACCCAGTGCAGGATTTGAAATATAAAAAATCTCTTCCCCATCAGGTAACATATTCACACCATCTTTTAGTGTTTCCGGATTATATCGGGCAGTAACCTCATCAATATCAGCATATAAAAATCCAACACTTTCTATTTCAGCTTGTGAAAGGTTTTCTTTTTCTTTTCCCGGACAATAGGTTATACTGAACCTGCCTTCGGAAGAACCATGGATCAAATGTGCAGCTGCACTTAAATTGTTACGCAACTCTTCATTTTCATCACATGCTTTAAGTGTGTTTGGTGTGCCAAAGTAACCGTATTTACGGATCAAACGATCAATTTCTTTGTCCTCTCCAAACTCAACCAAAGCCGGTGCTATGATAATCAATTCACCTCCGTCATCAATTGCCATACGGGTACGGTAAACAGCCTTGTTACCAAGCCATGTGCTTTTAAACTCAGTAGGATCCAAATATACGACAACTTTTTTAAGCGGAGAATCAAGCATCTCAAAATTCACTTTTAAAGACAGCCGGGCTGCTTTATCAAACACTTCATAATCATCTCCCACAAACAGACCGCGACATTTTACCCTGCCATCCGACTTATCCAGTCCCACCACTGTTTGCACATAAACAATGGGTAAATGGTTGGAAAAATGCTCAGAGGCATAATTGAATATTTTTCTTACCGGCGTATCGGCATGTCCCATCATACGCTCCATACCATAAGCTGCACCAATAAAGTGACTTTTATTGATACCTTCCACTCCGCCGGTTCCCACAAAAATATTCTTATTGTAATTGGCCATGCCCACTACCTCATGAGGCACTACCTGTCCAATGGATAAAATTAAATCATAATCGCCATCACGCAACATTTTGTTAATTTGAGCAGGCCAGGGAAAATCAACTGCACCCTCCGAAACTTCCTTTACATATTCTGAAGGCACCTCTCCCAAGGTAACCACATCATTGCGCCAATCATGCTCCCTGATCAAGGAAGCCGGCAGCGTGCCAAACATATGAGCAATTTGTGAATCGGTCATGGGTGTATGCGTACCCAAAGCCGGAAGCACATCCGTCAAAGCATCGCCATAATACTGCCAGGCATATTCAGTCAACTCCCCTGCCCTACTTGGATAACGTGTGTAATCCGGGGGCACAACGATAACTTTTTTACGCTTACCTATTTTTTTCAAAGCTTCATATAAGCCTTGTTTCAAATCTTCGGATGTCAGTTCAATATCCGTTGAACCTTTTGAAAAATAAAGCATAATTAAACTTATGATTTTGTTTATCCCTTTAGTTTAACTTATACATAAGACACACCCAATTCAGACGCCTCGCCTGATAAGCTTTATCAACAACACTTTTCACTGATCACTTGACCGTGCACGAACACAGTTTTTACTCCACAAAAGTACAAATTATTTTGACACAACACAACAAACAATACAACTTAAAAATTAAAGCATCTC
>JAAYQF010000097.1 GCA_012519425.1 Bacteroidales bacterium
CAAACAGTCAAGAATCAATTATCGTTAGCCTTAAAAAAGCTCAGAACAAAACTCGCTGAGCATTTAAGTTTGTTTTTTATCTGCTTTTAAATTTGAATTCACCAAATATCCCTACCTCTACGAAGGTGATTTAACTCAAATTTATCGGTACAAATTGTATTTTTTCAAAAACATGTTATACAACATAACATTTACCCGGTACGATTTATCCTCACCGGTGTATTACTTAATGAAGCCATAAAATATTTGAATGCATATGCAAAGTTTACTGAAAAAATACATTGCGAATCGACTCTCCAACAAGGAATTGGTTGATTTAAAAAATATCGTCAATACAATGACCGATGAGGAGTTAGAGTTCCACTTGCTTGAGTGTTGGAAAAAAGAGACAGGGCAAGTTGCAGGACAAGACCTTTTAGATGAATTGAAGTACCGCATTGATCAGGTCAATGCAAAAACAACACGGAATAGCAGCAGGACATGGCGTAAATTGGCAGGAATAGCTGCTGCCATACTCATTCCTCTGTTTGCTGCTTTCCTTTATTTGCTAACAGAGAAAGACCCGGTGCACGACACCAACGATATGACAGTTTATGTAGGGCCAGGGGAACGTTCAACTGTTGTATTGCCTGATGGGACGAAAATAAACCTCAACTCAGAAACACAGTTAACTTATGACACACGGAATTTCAATCGTAAGTTTTGTAAAGTAAGCTTGGACGGTGAAGCCTACTTTCAGGTTGCTAAAAACAAGAAAAGACCTTTTATCATCCAAACGGATCATTTACAAGTAGAAGTACTGGGAACTGAATTTAACCTGCGTGCCAGAAAGGATGAATCGATAACAGAAGTCAATCTTGTTGAAGGGAAAGTAATGCTCACAAACTCCCAAAACCCTAAAGATACAGCAACATTGGTTGCCGATCACCGCGCGATATTCGACGAAAATACAGGCTCAATCACCGTTGATAAAATTGACTCTTCAAACGCAGCTCCCTGGCTGAAAGGAGAGTTAACTTTTTATGCAACACCCATTCAGACCGTACTCAAAGAGATTGAGCGCAGTTACGGCATCAACTTTACGATGACGCACAGTGAAATAATTACCGATGATCTGTTCACGGGGACATTCTCAACAATTAACCTGCGCGAGACATTGGAGATCCTTAAGATGCATTATAAATTCAATTACACCATCAAAGGGAAATCTGTTATTATAGAAAATTTCAGAGTGAACAAAAAGGGCATTTGATTGTATATTCTTTTAAAAAAGACATCTGTTCATTGACCTTCTAAATCAAAATCAAAATGAATGACCAATTAAAACGCATCGTATCCATTGTGATTATTTTATGTTGTTTTGCAGGCTTATCTTTTGCACAACAAAACACACTAACCATCGATGTTGAAAATGCTAATCTTGAAAAGATTTTCGAATTGATTGAGAAGCAAACAAGCTATAAGTTTTCTTACCGCAACATCATCATCGACAAAACTTCCGATATTAATCTAAAAGTGGATCAAGCTACTATTTCCGAGGTTTTACAAGCAATTCTTCCTCAAAAGGGCTTACAATGGAATATCACGTCAGAAAAATCCATTGTGATCACTCCGCTTCCTCATCCAACCAACTCTACCGACACACCGAAAAAAATCTCGGGAAGGATCACTGATGATACGGGTGAATCCATCATCGGTGCCAACATCAAGGTGGAGGGTGGTACGGTCGGTACCATCTCCGACTTCAATGGTAATTTTGAGATTGAAGTTCCCGAAAATGGGTCAATATCCATTACATACATTGGATATGATACGCAATTAATAAAAGTAGATGGGAAGACGCACTTCGATATTGTTTTAAGGGAAAATGCCAAAGAATTGGAAGAGATTGTTGTAGTAGGTTATGGCACCCAGAAAAAATTAAATTTGACCGGCTCGGTTTCCATGGTCACCTCAGACGATTTGGATTCAAGGCCGGTTTCAAGTGTATCAAGCGGATTGCAAGGGTTGTTATCCGGTGTGACTGTAGTCAATGTCTCCGGTCAGCCGGGCGCAAACAACTCCAGCATTCGGATACGCGGGCTGGGAACTATTGGAAATGCCAACCCCCTGGTGTTGATAGATGGCGTAGAAGGTGATATGAATACCTTGAATCCCGAAGACATCCAAAGCATTTCGGTCTTGAAAGATGCCGCATCTTCTTCCATTTATGGTGCTCGTGCGGCAAACGGCGTTATCCTGGTCACTACTAAAAAACTCAATGTAAAAGGAGCAGCTCCCACTATTTTCGTAAATGCTTACTACGGTTCACAAACTCCTACACGTTTGCCTGAGATGGCGGATGCCATTGATTTTATGAAACTTGATAACGAAGCCCGTGCAAATGTCGGAACAGGAAAGGCATGGACTGATCAGCATTTTGACCATGTCATCAACAACACGGAACCGAATTATTTCGGGAATACAAACTGGATAGCTGAGGTATTGAACAAACATGC
>JAAYQF010000016.1 GCA_012519425.1 Bacteroidales bacterium
CAGGTGAAGTCATTGCCTTTAAGGCGGGTTCTACTTCTACTGCCGCCGGTTCGATTGGTATTTTCAGGATTGAAGAAATCGTATTGACCGGTGGTGCCAATAAGGAAAAGGGTTATTATGTAATTTCAGTAAAAAAAGTACAAAGTACTGGTTCTTCCTTGCACACACCGTTTGCAACCAAAAACATATGGGTAGTAAAAGATAAATCAGTTTACAATACTCAAAGTTATAGTGGACAGGTGGATATTTATGATATCACAGGTAAATTGGTTATTCAAAAGAATTTACAAGCTGGTGATTACATTAATATGTCTGGATTCAAAGGAATATTTTTGATTAAATCAGACGTAGGTTCTCAGAAAATTATATTATAAAAAGGAGTATCCCTAATTAACAAAATAAAGCCGATTATCTGTGATATGATAATCGGCTTTATTAATATAAATGAAGTCAGTTACGCTTCTTTGATAGCAGCTTGTGCAGCAGCTAATCTTGCGATAGGCACGCGGAACGGAGAGCAACTTACATAGTTCATACCCACTGAGTGGCAGAATGCTACTGAGGATGGTTCTCCACCGTGTTCGCCACAAATGCCCACTTTCAGGTTGGGCTTTGTAGAGCGTCCTCTTTCTGTTCCTATTCTAACCAACTGACCAACACCCTCTTGATCCAATATCTCAAACGGGTCGTTTTTCAAGATGTTCTTATCTAAGTAGATAGGTAAGAAGGAAGCGATATCGTCACGGCTATATCCGAAGGTCATTTGAGTCAGGTCGTTTGTCCCGAAAGAGAAGAACTCAGCATGTTTTGCAATTTGATCGGCAATCAAAGTAGCACGTGGAATTTCAATCATTGTACCCACTGAATAATCAACCCTGTCCTTGTATTCGGCAAACAGTTGTTCAGCAGTGGCACGGATGACTTCTTCCTGCATTTTGAATTCTTCAACAGTACCGATAAGCGGAACCATAATTTCGGGAATAGCAGTAATGCCTTTTTTCTTTAAATTAAGAGCTGCTCCGATAATGGCTTTGGTTTGCATCTCAGTAATTTCAGGATAGGTATTGCCTAAGCGACAACCACGGTGACCAAGCATTGGGTTAAATTCACTCAGAGATTGAACACGTTCTTGTATGGTTGCCAATGGCAAATTCATTGCATCTGCCATTTCTTGCTGACCCTTTTCATCGTGTGGCACAAATTCGTGCAGTGGCGGGTCAAGCAAACGAACAGTTACAGGTAGTCCGTCCATCGATTCGAAGATCCCTTCGAAGTCAGCCAGCTGATAAGGTAAAATTTTATTCAAGGCTGCTTTTCTTCCTGCTGTATCTTTAGCAAGGATCATTTCGCGCATGGCTTTAATTTTTTCGCCTTCAAAGAACATGTGCTCGGTACGGGTCAAACCTATACCAACGGCACCAAAGCTGCGAGCTACAGAAGCGTCAGCCGGTGTGTCGGCATTTGTTCTGACTTGTAATTTTGCATATTTGTCGGCTAATTTCATCAAGGCCGTGAAGTTTTCGTCCAATTCTGCTGCTTTGGTCGCCACTTCACCCAAGTAGATGTCGCCGGTAGACCCGTTGAGAGAGATGTAGTCACCTTCTTTCAACACCAGATCATCAACAGTCATGGTTTTACTTGCATAATCAATCTTCAGTGTTCCGGCACCGGATACACAGCATTTACCCATACCTCTGGCAACCACAGCAGCGTGAGAGGTCATACCGCCACGGGCAGTCAGGATACCTTCGGCAGCAGCCATACCGGCCAAATCTTCCGGAGAGGTTTCAATACGTGTCATGATCACTTTTTCACCTTTGTTAACCCATGCGGTAGCGTCATCAGCATTGAAAACGATACGTCCCGTAGCTGCACCCGGAGAAGCGGCTAAACCTTTGGCAATAACTTTTGCTTTCTTAGCTGCTGCCTGATCAAAGATCGGATGTAATAATTCATCCAATTTCAACGGGTCCATGCGCAGGAGAGCAGTTTTTTCATCAATCAAACCTTCTGCATGCATGTCCATGGCAATTTTCACCATAGCAGCGCCGGTACGTTTACCACTGCGGGTCTGCAACATCCAAAGTTTACCTTCCTGAATGGTAAACTCCATATCTTGCATATCTTTATAATGAAGTTCCAATTTTCTCTGAAGATCGAATAATTCCTTGTAAACTTCAGGCATAGTTTCTTCCAGGGAAGGATAGTTGGCTGCTCTTTCTTCGGGAGTCATTCCGGCCAATGCACCGGCACGTTCCGCACCGATCTTGGTTATCTGAAGCGGCGTACGTGTACCTGCCACTACGTCTTCACCTTGTGCGTTGAATAAGAATTCACCCATGAAAAGATTTTCACCGGTTGCTGAGTCGCGACTGAAGCATACACCACTTGCAGAGGTATTGCCCATATTACCGTAAACCATGGCTTGAACGTTTACTGCGGTTCCCCATTCTGAAGGAATACCTTCCATCTTACGGTACAATATAGCCCTGTCATTCATCCAGGAGTCGAAAACTGCAGTAATAGATCCCCACAATTGCTCATAAGCTGAATCAGGGAAGTCATGACCGGTTTGTTTTTTAACCACAGCCTTGAAGCGAGCTACCAGCTCTTTCAAGTCGTCAACAGTCAAGTCGGTATCCAGCTCAACTCCTTTTTCTTCTTTTAATTCTTCAATGATCAATTCAAATGGGTCGTGGTCGTTTTTGTTTTCTGGTTTCATGCCCAACACAACGTCGCCATACATCTGAATGAAGCGTCTGTACGAATCCCATACGAAACGTGGATTGCCTGTTTTGCGTGACATGCCTTCAACCACCGCATCATTCAAACCCAGGTTGAGGATGGTGTCCATCATACCCGGCATGGAAGCGCGGGCTCCTGAACGTACAGAAACCAACAAAGGGTTCTCAACGTCCTCGAATTTGGCATTCATAATTTTTTCCAAATAAGCTATAGCGCCTTCAACTTCGGATTTCAGCAATTCAACTACCTTTTCCTTACCCAAGGCATAATACTCATTACAAGTATCTGTAGTAATGGTGAATCCCGGAGGAACGGGAATTCCGATCAGGTTCATTTCGGCCAGGTTGGCACCTTTACCACCCAACAAGTTTCTCATACTTGCATTCCCTTCGGCTTTGCCATCTCCGAAGGTGTAAACTCTTTTAATGTTACTCATAAGTTATTAATATATAGATTGATAAATTTCTGAAAAATCAAAGTGCAAAAGTAGTCATTTTTTTGCAGATAAAAAAGAGGAAATGATAATAAGATTTAAGCTATAAAATTAAGGCGAAAATCCCCGTTTTTTCTCAACTCAATCTCCCTTTATAATCTTCATAGCCAAACTCCCTGATCAGTCTGAATTCATTGTTGGTAGTCCAGATCCCGATGGAGGGATGGGTGACGCCGTTGAACATGGTGGTTTTGACCATGGTGTAGTGCATCATATCTTCAAAGATGATCAAGTCACCGACCTGTAAGGGCTTGTCGAATGACCAGTCACCATAAAAGTCACCGGCAAGACAGCTATTACCACCCATTCTGTAGGTAGGCTTGCCCGGCACAGCATCCGTAGCTCCTTTGATGGCGGGCTTGTAGGGCATTTCCAGACAATCGGGCATATGACAGGAAAAGGACACATCGAGCATGGCTGTTGTGACACCTTTGTTCTCAACGATGTCTTGTACGGTAGCAACCAAATCTCCCGCCTGCCAGGCGAAGGCGCTTCCGGGTTCCAGTATGATGTGCAGGTGCGGATATTTGGCTTTGAAAGCCCGGAGCACCTGGATCAAATGTTCGGTATTGTAGCCTTTGCGTGTCATCAGGTGACCGCCACCCATGTTAAGCCACTTGATCTGACCCAGCAGATGACCGAATTTCTTTTCAACCACCAACAAGGTTTTTTGTAAATCGAAGGAATTGCTTTCACACAAGGTATGAAAGTGCAGACCTTCCACTCCTTCCGGCAAGGTTTTGCCGAGCTTTTCAGCGATGATCCCCAACCGAGAGCCGGGAGAACAAGGATTGTATAAATCCGTTCCAACACCCGAAAACTCAGGATTGATACGCAGTCCGCATGAAATATTGTTTTGGAGCGTGCGCGGATAAAATTTTTCAAACTGAGCGATGGAATTAAAGGTAATATGACTGCTGTACCGGGCAATCTCATCAAATTCTTTCTCGGTGTACGCCGGAGCATAGGTGTGCGCCGGACTGCCCATTTCTTCGTAAGCCAGGCGTGCTTCGGCCAATGAGCTGGCAGTGGAGCAAGAAATATATTCCCTGACGATGGGAAACACACTCCACATCGCGAAAGCCTTGAATGCCAAAATAATTTCCACACCCGCCTGCTTACCCACCGAACGGATCAAAGCCAGGTTAGCACGAAATTTCGCTTCGTCCAATACGAAGCAGGGGGAGGGAATTTGTTGAGGGTTGAGCATTTTATTAGTAGTTAGTAGTTTTTTGGAAGTTATTGAAGTTAAAGAAGTTAGAAGAAGTTAGGGAAGTTAACGGGGTGTGGGGTCGCGTTGTCTGGTTTATTCATTGTCTTTGTTCTTTTGTCTTTACTCTTTGTTCTTTGTTCTTTGCTCTTTGCTCTTCTCCGTTCATCGTTTCCTTAACACTCCATAAGCTATCCCGCCCAAAATAGACGCTGCGACCACATAGACGGGTGGTATTTTTACCAGCCATATCAATAGGACGACCAGGATGGGGATGAATATTGTTTTGTATGTAATGTTTGCTGATTTGGCCATTTTAAACAGGGGAGCGGCGATGAGTGCCACAACGGCGGGGCGGATGCCTTTGAAGATTTTATCGACAGTGGGATTTTGCCGCATATCCACAAAAAAAGTAGCTATCACCACAATCACGACAAAAGAGGGTAGGGCAGCGCCCAATGCAGCGACCAGACTGCCTTTGAAGCCCTTGACTTTATAACCTACAAAGATAGCGGTATTGATAGCCATCACACCGGGTGCGGATTGTGCCAATGCCAGGGTATCGATAAATTCCCGAGGAGCTATCCATTTTTTCTTTTCAACCACTTCGCGCTCTATCAGCGGTATCATCGCATACCCTCCACCAAAGGTGAAGGTGCCTATACGAGCAAAGGTGCTGAATAATTGCCAATAAAGCTTCATGGGCGCGATCGTGTTGAATGGGCAAAAATACTGTTTTATTTGTGATTTGGCAATTGGATGTTTGAGACGCAAAAAATAAATATTTGCACAATCAAAAAACATTATTTATCTTTGCGCTCCATTTCGAAGAGGGTATAAAAGCAGCGCTGCCCGGGGCATCTCACCTTCCCGATTAAATAATAAATATACGTAGAAGTATGTATGCAATTGTAGAAATTTTGGGACAGCAATTCAAGGTGCAAGCCGGTAAAAAATTGTACGTCCATCGCATGAACGAAGCAGAGATTGGTTCAGAAGTAGAGTTTGACAGGGTTTTGTTGGTTGACAAAGAGGGCGAAGTAACCGTAGGTGCTCCCGTTGTTGAAGGTGCAAAGGTAGTATGTGAAGTGGTTTCACATCCGCGCGGCGACAAAGTCATTGTGTTTCACAAAAAACGTCGCAAAGGTTACAAAAAACGCACAGGTCACAGACAAGACTTTACCGAACTGAAAATTAAAGAAATCGTAGCATAAATTAACCGATTAAAAAAGTAGAAAAATGGCACATAAGAAAGGAGTAGGAAGCTCGAAGAACGGTCGCGAATCGGAAAGCAAACGACTTGGCGTTAAAATTTACGGCGGTCAATTTGCTACGGCGGGCAATATAATTGTTCGTCAACGCGGCACACAACATCATCCCGGTGATAATATGGGTATGGGAAAAGATCATACTTTATATGCATTGATTGACGGGTATGTTGAATTTAGAAAAAGAAAAAATAACAGATCATACGTTTCTATCAGACCTGTTGAAGCCAACTAAACTCAATCCCGTATGGGCGCATTGAGTCATACATAAGGATCTCCTGTCCGTTTTACCGTGGTGTAAAATTGCAGGAGATTTTGTTATTCAGGGAATTAAATTCATTGTATCATGCTTACACTCAAATACATCAACGAAAATACCGCTGAGGTCATTGCCCGCCTGGCGAAAAGAAATATCAAGGCAGA
>JAAYQF010000098.1 GCA_012519425.1 Bacteroidales bacterium
CCCTTGATACTGGTGTCACCGATGTACATAGCGGGACGTTTGCGTACTGCTTCAAGACCTTCTAAGACCTGTATGCTACTCGCACCATAATCCCCATTCAGGATTTTTCCTTCTTCGTTCATATTTTCTTGTTATCTTGTTTAATTTCAAATGATTATATTGTGGCATGCAGTCATTTGAAACAACCTGTTTTAGGATAAAATTTTTTGCTAAAAAAACATACAAATATAGCCAAAAAACTTGGATAAAAAATGTTTTGTTGCTTATTTTAATTGTTCAAAATCGGCTGTTTTGCGACAAAGAACCCGTTCAGAATTGTTTAATGAAGAAAATCATGTATTTTTGCGGGCTGAGAGTAATTTTCTAAGTTGTTATGATAAATGTGATTGAGAAAATACAATCGACGGGTGGAAAAACTGCTTTTTCGTTTGAATTGCTGCCTCCGTTGAAGGGGAATAGTTTGGATGGCGTGTATTATACCATTGATACTTTGCGGGAGTTTGATCCAAAGTACATCAACATTACGACTCACAGGAGTGAGTTGGTATATCGTAAAAAACCTGACGGATCTTCGGAACTGATTGCTCACCGGAATCGTCCCGGAACAGTTGCCATTGCCGCAGCCATACAACACAAGTATAATATCCCGGTAGTGCCTCATATTATTTGCAGTGGCTTTACCAAAGAAGAAACGGAATATGCCCTGATTGATCTCCAAATCCTGGGCATTAACAACCTGTTGTTGTTGCGGGGGGATAAGGGAAAACATGAAGAAGTATATACGCCGGTAGGACATCGTTATGCTACTGATTTACAAGGGCAAGTAAACCGATTCAACCAAGGTTTCTTTTTGGATGGCACCGAGATGAATGTTGCGATGCAGCCTTTTTCTTACGGGATGGCCTGTTATCCTGAAAAACATTCGGAAGCGCCGGATTTAGAATCTGATTTGAAATATGCTAAAATGAAAGTGGATGCCGGAGCCGACTATTTGGTGACTCAAATGTTTTTTGACAATCAAAAGTATTATGATTTTGTAGAAAAATGCAGGGAAGCGGGCATTCATGTACCCATCATTCCCGGCATTAAGCCTATCACTTTAATGAGTCAGTTGACGGTTTTACCTAAAATCTTTCATACCCACATTCCCGATGAGTTGGCCGAAGCATTGCGTGTATGCAAAACTGATGAAGAAGCTGTGGAAGTAGGGGTTGAATGGTGTATCCGTCAAGCGAAGGACCTGATAGCACACGGTGTTCCCAGCATCCATTTTTATAGTTTGATGGCTACTGAAAGTGTAAAAAGAGTTGCTCAGGCTGCATATTAATTCTGCTCATAAAAAACTATAAATGACTTATTGTTTGGTAAAGAGAAAAGTTGTATATTCGCACAAATTTTAGAATCAGAAAAACACTTTCGTTGTACTTTTTAAAGTTATGCTTGTGAAACACACCATGAACTATTTAATCAATTATTTCGTGCATACGGGTAGTGTAAATTAGGTCATTGAGAGTTTCATATGAAAACTTGAAAATAAATTATAATCGTATGAAGGAAAAAACAAGATATTCAGATGTTGAGTTGGAAGAGTTTCGTCAGATTATAAATGAGAAACTTGAGAAAGCACAGCAGGATTACGAGATGCTGAGAAATGGCCTGACTAATCTTGACGGAAATGATGTAACGGATACTTCTCCCACTTTTAAGGTATTGGAGGAAGGTGCAGCTACTCTTTCAAAAGAAGAATCAGGGCGTTTGGCTCAACGCCAGATGAAATTTATTCAGCACCTGCAGGCTGCGTTAATTCGCATTGAGAATAAAACTTACGGCATCTGCAGAGAAACAGGAAAGCTTATTCCAAAGGAGCGCCTGAGGGCTGTTCCTCATGCTACGCTGAGTATTGAAGCTAAGTCTCAGCAGAAATAATTGAGCATGGAACCAGCATGTTAATTTGCCGGATTCAAATAGAATTTACCTGACAAGTAGGTTTTATCGGGCGTTGTAAGAAGAAATATTCATGGTGTGAAAAATATTGATGTTTCGGCAAAAGGTTGATTAAGAAAACTTTTTGCCGAAATCTTATTTTAAATCAGAAATATGTCTGTAAGAAAAAAATCATTGTTGCTGATAATCATTATCTTACTTGTTGATCAAGTCAGCAAAATTTACATTAAACTGAATTTTAGATTAGGTGAATTTGTCCACATTTTTGATTGGTTTCAGATTTATTTTATTGAAAACAACGGAATGGCTTTCGGAATTGAAATCGTTGACAAGTTGTTTTTGACTATTTTTAGAATTTTAGCCGTGGGCGGATTGGCTTATTTCATTCATTTTTTGATAAAAAAACAGGCGCGTCAGGGTTTCGTTTTAGCTGTGTCGCTTCTGTTAGCGGGTGCCGCCGGTAATATCATCGATTCTGTTTTTTACGGTGTGCTCTTCAGTGAAAGCACTCCCTGGCAGCTTGCCACTTTCTTACCCGAGGGTGGTGGATATGCCCGATTATTTTACGGGAAAGTGGTAGATATGCTTTACTTTCCACTGATTAAAAATGCTGCCGGACAAACTATTTTTTTCAGACCTGTCTTCAATATTGCAGATTCAGCCATTACCATTTCAGCAGCCATCATCTTGATTTTCTATAGAAAAGATTTGAATGAACAATTGGATTCCAAAAAATCTCAGGAACCTGCCGAACAGGAAGTTTAATAAAAGTGTACTTTGGTTGTTGGGCATTTTGGCACTGTTTCAGTTGGGATGTAGCAGTCGCCCTGATGGTGTGATGAGTCGCAGAGAAATGAGATCCTTTTTGGTTGATTACCACTTGTTGGAGGGTGTTTTTTTAGCACAAAGGATAGTGGAGGAAGCCGAAAAAGA
>JAAYQF010000017.1 GCA_012519425.1 Bacteroidales bacterium
ACGCCACCGGTTAATCCAACTATTACAATAAGCTTCCATTTTTTTAAAAGATATTGAAAGCTGCTTTTGATATAATTCCAAACGTCAATTATTGTCATTTAAATCACTGTTTACTTTTTTTGGTTACTTATTATTGAATACAACAGTACCATCGTCGATGTTACCGAGCTGGTAATTGTTATCACTTCAGCCGGGGTCATTTTATTCGTCAACGAAATAGGCTTCTGTGGGACTATAATCATGGAACCTGCAACAACCTTCGGATAAAACTTGATACCCAAAAACGAACGAGTACCCACTACTTTCCCATTTGGGTACAGGATAAAGGAATTTTTCTTCAAAGCCTTATTTGAAAAACCACCGGATGATATGATATAGTCTTTAAAATTATTTGTATTGGAATACACTACAAATGAAGGATACATCACTTCTCCAATTACCTTTACCGTCTGAGATTTTTTAGGTATAACAAGCACATCACCATTTTCAACAAACAAATCTTTTAAGGACCCGGGGCTTTTCACAATTTCTTCCAGGTCCAACGACACTACTCCCGCTGCATACAAAAGCTCCTGGATATCTTTTATACTGGCATAATTGGTAATCGTATCCAAGGCATTCAATTCGGTAATGCTGCTTATTTGCATTTTGCTTAAAAGAGCCATGTCCAAACTACTTTCCTTGGAACTCTGGAGAATGCGTCTCAGGTTTCTCGCAAAAATTTTAGCCATTGGATTGTCGCTTGCCCAGTTTTCTTCATTCCTTATCAAATAAGCACTGCTGACAGAAGCATAAGGCGTAAAGCCACCAGTTCTTTTTAACAAGTCTGACACCCTGATGTTTTTATGTTCAATGGTGTAAAATCCGGGATTCTTTACCTCTCCTTCGACTGATGCCATGCGTATGGGTTCAATACCTTCTATGGACCTAACAATCACAAGATCACCGTTTTCAAGATACATGGTTCCATCCTCACCTTCGAAATTCAAATCTTTGTCTAAACTAACAGTAAAAGTCAAAGATTTCTTACTACCTTCTTCCATTTTTGCCGGGTCTTTAATAATGCGTACTACCTGAATATTTTCGGTCTCGGCACCATCAGTAAATCCCTTTGCCAGAAAGACCAAATCCCTGACATTCATCTTCATGTTCAGCGGATATTTACCGGGGTTTTTCACCTTTCCTTGTATGGTCACAAACTGCTCATCCATGAAATTCTGCAAAGAATCAATTACGATGAGATCACCATTGATTAAATCGATATCCGAATCTTCGCCGGTAAGAATCTTCCCCAAATTAAAACTAATCATCTCCGGATTCTCATTTTTCTTCTGACGCTGGATGGTTGCTACATTTAAGAAAGCTTCGTCCTGCACACCACCTGCTTTGTCAATTAAACTTTTAATTGTAAGGTCAGGAGTCAAGGCATAAGTTCCCGGAGCTTTTACGGCACCTGACAATTCAACACGATTGTCATATATATCTTCTATTTTCGAAACAAAAATGGAGTCTCCGGCTACTAATGCAGTTGAAGCAGCCGAAGATTCGGACACATCAATTATGGTCCTTTGTGCATCAGCATATCTGTAAATAGTAATTTTATTACGATTGGCATCTCCACGCAATCCACCGGCATAATACAACAAATCAGAAAGTGATTCACCTTGAACAAATTCATAATAGCCCCGACGTTTAATGGCTCCATCAACAGTTATCTCATTTCTGTTAGGTTCAACAATCAGAATATCATTATCCTGTAACACAATATTGCTCTCTAAAGCCCCCGTCATCAAAAATTGATAAAAGTCTATTTCGCCCACTGTTTCGGCATTCCTGATTACCCTGATCGATCGCATGGATCCAATTTTATTAGGACCGCCACAAGAATACAGGGCATTGATCGCCGTTGCCAATGATGGCAAAGTGTATGTACCCGGAAATGACACTTCACCTGCTGCCGTAACCTTGATGCTGCGGATATTACCCAAATTAATATCTACTTTGGTTTCCTCTGAAGTGATACCTGAGTAATACCTGGAGAGTTCTTTTTTCAAGGTAGCGATGGCCCTTTCAAAAGTCATCCCCCCCACCCTGATCAATCCGACATTAGGGACACGTACATTTCCATCAGGTGTGACCTTTAATTTGTAACTGACATCATACAACCCTGAAATGTCAATGAGCAATTCATCATTGGTGCCAATAATATAATTAGTGGGAGTTGGAAGATTCAAATTGGGTTCAAAAGAAATGATAGCACGGTTAAACATGTCAGAACCAAAGACTTTCATCTTCTTGTCATCAACTTCCAACATAAACTCTCTGTAGAGAGAGTCCTCAATAAATGTTCGTTCATCAACATAGTAAGGAGTTTCATCTTCATCCAAAGTAGCATTCAAAGCCTGTATGTATTTTCTGAAATCAGACATCTGCTGAACATTGACGGGAAGATTGCCACCCTGACTTTGCGGTAAATAACTACCTGGATTGTATTGCTGAATGTTGGAGGGCATTCCGAACTGTTTTTGATTGGGATTGAGCTGCTGAAGCAACAACATGCGCTGTTGCGGTGTCATGCTATTCATATCCTGAGCGTGAAGCTTCAAAACAAAAGGTGTGACCAATAAAAGAATCAGTAAGCTTTTCTTCATTGTTTAATTTGTTTATATACAGAGAGATATTGTATTTTAGTCGTTGTTTAACTGTTTTTCCGATTAGACTTAATAACGCACAAAAACATTTTATAGTATGTCTAAAGACTTGAAAACACTTGCATTTTCATAAAAAATGACGGATATGCCCTTCGTCGCATTCAACATGAATATTACAGATTTTTTTTATCATCCTGATAATACTGGAAGTAAGAATCTGCGCCCTGATGTTTTTTCCTCCTCTTCTTCATGTCTTTCGAATATCCATATCCATATCCGTATCCATACGTTCCTACCCCATAACTTTTACTACGACCGTAAGTGTATTTTCTTGAATAATACTGTGAGTAATTATTCGCATCAATATCTACATCATTCAATACGGAATAAAACTGTATGTTATCAATTTTTAACTGGTTGGAAAGGTTACGTACAAAAAATTTGTTTGTCTTATTACTCCTGATGACAAAAAGATTGATGTCCGACAGAGCTGCAAACGAGTAGGCATCCGCTACAACGCCAATAGGACTGGTGTCCGCGATGATGAATTCATATCTTTTTCTCAACTCCCTGAACATCTCTGTCAATCTTTGGGAACGTATCAACTCTCCTGCATTCGGAGGCACCGTTCCTGCCGTAATAAAGTCAAAACCAGCTCCTTCAGGTCTTACAATAATCTCATCAAGCGTACATTGGTTGGCTAAATAATTAGAAACACCTAAATCGTTATTACAGTCCAGTTGCTTATAAATACTCGGTTTACGTATATCCATGTCAACCAACAATGTCCTTTTGCTTGCCATGGCATACGCAGATGCCATATTAATACAGAAATAGGTCTTGCCGTCGCCCGATTCAGAAGATGAAACCATGATGGTAATATCCGTTTTTCTTTGAGAAAGAAATTCTATTCTCGTTCTGACGATACGAAACATCTCGGTAAAAGATGAGCGCGGATTCTCCGACACAATGTATGGACTGTCTGAGTAAGTACGTCGTATCAGACCGATAAGTGGGAAGGCACAGTATCTTTCAACATCGTTTTCGGAGCGTATGGTATTGTTCAACAGTTCTTTCAACACCACAAAAGCTGCAGGCAAAACCAATCCAAGAATCAAAAACATGATAAAGGTTTTTGACCTTTCTTTGTAATTGATTACGGAAGTAGTCCTGGCTCTATCCAAAATATTATTGTCTGGTGTATTGGATGCTTTTAGTATCTGTGCTTCAGCTCTTTTTTGCAGGAACATGGTGTAATAACTATCGTTCATGCGATAACTCCTCTCAATGGCCACCATTTCCAACTCCTTTTCAGGAAGATTGTCAATTTGCTTTTGCACTTCGGCAAGTCTGCGATTCAAATCCTGTTTTTGGATTTCAAGAGAGGTGTGCATATTCTTGATAACCTCATTGATCGCTAATTTATTGTTTTCAATGTCACGTGTATACTTGGAGTAAAACAAATTCTTCTCGCTCATTTCACCTCGCAAAACGATGAGATCGTTGATTTGCTGAATGAAAGACATCAATTCAGGTTCATTCAAACCAAGACTGGATGGAGCTAAGATGGTGCCCTCATTCAAATTTGTCTGAAGATATTTTTTCAGATACGACAAGTAGGTTTCTCTTAATCTGATTTGATTCAGTTCATTGTCATAATTAGAAGCTTTGCTCAACAATTCACTGGTTAAACCTCCAAAATCAACAAGCTGGTTTTTTCTCCTAAAATCGGATAATTTATCTTCAGATTGCTCTAAAAACTCTGAAACCTGTGCTAATTGTTCATTGATAAAATTAATGGTTTTAGTAGCGGCATCGTTTTTCCTTTCCAAGTTAGACATCAAATAGATATCGCATAATTTATTGATAAAATCCACATCACGGGCAGGTGTCTTACTTGCAAATGAAATCTCAAGAACTGATGAGCCATCCATCACAAAGTTCAAGTTAATTCGGGAAGAAAACTCATTAATCAAAGATTCTTTTGTTCTGAATCTGAAATACAACTCTTTTTCAGACAAATTACCGGACACATCATTGACAGTCATAAACATCAGATGATGCTGAAGTGTCTCTCCCAACCTGCCTCTTATGTAGAAGCCTTTGGGAAGCTGTCCCTCATCTTCCGTAATCACGTAAGAATCATCTGCATAGATATTGATTTTAAAAAGAATGCCATATGCTTCGGGGGCAACATAATCTGTGGTGATACTGATGGGAGACCATCCGTACAAGTTATTGGTTCTGAACCTCCCCCTGGAAATGTATTCGGTTCTAAATTGCGGAAGACTGTCCACTACCCTCGCCATCAAGTCGTAAGAACTCAACATGATGACCTGATTGTTCACATTACGGAAGCTTTCCTGAATGCCGAAGCCCTGCATCAGCACCTGCGCACTATTCATTGCCGAACGACTTTCATCAATGATGACCGTACCGGAAGATTTATATTCGGGCTGCCATTTCCTGTTTTGCAAATAAGCAAAAGTGAGCATAATGGCCAGGGAGAAAAGGAACAAATACCAATGACTCACAAAAAGCATTATCCATTCCATGATGTCAAATGAGGATTCCTCTTCTTGAAATGCCGGTTTGTCTATGTATTTATTTGTTTCTTCCATAATCAACTCTTTTAAATCCTTGTAAGGAAGGTAAGGATCAAATTTAGACTACATGATATAATAGAAAGCAGCAAACAGCAAGCTTAATGAACTCGAAATGATTGAAATAAACGAACTGTAATTTTCAACCTTATAAAAACTTGCAGGATTTCTTTGTACATATATAATGTCATTCGGATAAATGTAATAATACTCCGAATTGATGATGCTTTTGGGGCGAATATCGAACTCCAATGTTTGAGTGCCTTTGCCGGTCTCTCTGATGATTTTCACCTTCTTGTAATCTCCCGTGTATCTGATTTCGCCCGACATTGACAAAGCCTGATACAAGGTCATTTTGTCCCTGAATATCGGATATACACCCGTGCCTATCTCACCAATAACAGTAAAAGTTTTGTTAGCTAATGTCAGTTTGATTACTGCATCCGGAACAATTTCTTTAAACCGCTGCTCAATGACTTCAGTCGCTTCTGCCAAGGTCAGTCCTTCTACAGGAATATTTTTGACAAAAGGAAAATCTACTGTGCCATCGGGATAAACCCGATATGAAATATAGTTCTGATAGCTCATCAAAGACTGGCCACCCGTAATTAATTTTGAAATCATTTCATCCGCGGTGATCAATCTGAATAACAATTCATCATCGACTTTTATCCTGTATTCTTCATACTCAACTTCCTCGTACTGAGGCAATCGTTTGTTTTTCTCCTGCAACAACCCCACATAGCGATAGCTGTAGCATGAACTCATCATCAAAATGATCATGCACAGAATGAATGCATCAGTTATTCTCGTCATACGTGGTTTCATGCACTAAATTTATTTAATTCTTTTTTGGAACCAACAAGATTCTGTATAAAAAAGTTCCTAATGAAACAGTTGAAAGCACTGTAGCAATGAAATTCGGCATATTAACTATGCTGAAAAACTGTTCGTCCAACCTTTGGATGTAAATCACATCATTGGGCTCAATATAATAATACTCAGAATTTAAAATGCTCTTACTACGTAAATCAAACATTTTCACTACTGTACCATCCTCTGTTTCACGAATGATACGCACTTTACTTCTGTCAGCAAATGTGCCCACATCTCCTGCCATTGCCAAGGCTTGAAAAATATTGATTTTCGCTCTGGTAATAGGATACTGTCCGGTTCCATTGCCTCCAATCACACTAAAATACTGACCTAGCACGTGTAATTCAACCGTACAAACTGCATTGATCGAATCGCGAAGAAAAAAGGGTTCTATCGCAGATTCAACCGTTCTTACGGCTTCGCGTATTGTCTGCCCTGCTATTATAACTTCTCCGACCATAGGTAGTACAATGCTTCCATTTTTCTGAATAGTATAGGAATATAAATCAGTAGCCGGAGTTAAAGTCGAAGTTTGCATCATCGGACTATTGAACAATGCATTAGTCTCTTCGTGTGTTGAATAAACCCGCAAATATATTTTATCACCTATTTTCAAACGATAGTCTTCATACACCAAACTATCTGCGTAATCAGGGATAATATTATCGGGCTCTTGCAAATAGTTCACCTTACGCGTAGTGATACAGGAACTCAACAGCAACAGCCAAAACGATACAAATGCAAAACGCAGACAGTTTTTACACATCAATCCTGGAGTGTATTACATTAGGTTATAAAATACGATAGAACTTCGCAAAGATAAATAAAAATACTTTACTTTTGCAAAAAGAAAAACAATAATAACCTGTGTCCCGATATTTAAAATTAATAAGAATTCAAAATCTTCTATTCGTTGCTGTGATTCAGTACATGATCCGGCAATTTGTGATTGCACCCTTGCTTGAAACTTCCGGCGTGATAGTATATGAATCATTCTTTCACGTGGGTTTACTGATTGCCGCTTCCGTGTTAATTGCGGCAGGGGGCTATATCATCAATGATTATTTTGACATCAAAATCGACACGCTCAACAAACCCGACAAGGTTATCGTTGGCAAAAGCATTGATAAACGCACCGCCATGCTCTTGTATCAACTTTGTACCATCAGCGGTATAGCCATTGGCTTATTTTTGTCGTGGTACGTAAGAAGCCTTATGCTGGCATTTGTTTTTTTGATAGTACCGGGACTACTTTGGTTTTATTCGGCAAGCTACAAGCGACAGTTGATTATTGGCAACGCAGTCATCGCATTCCTTTCTGCACTGTCTGTATTGATCGTTCTTTTCACTGAATTGGAATACTTGAAAACACAAGCTTCTGTTGTGTTAAATCCGGCTGTTTACAACAGTCTGTTTGCCTGGGTGAGTGGGTTTGCACTGTTTTCATTCCTGCTGACCTGGATACGCGAAATCATAAAAGACATGGAAGATGTGTATGGCGACAGAGAGATGGAGTGCCGCACCCTTCCTATAGTATGGGGGATAAAAACTACAAAAATAATCACTATTGGTCTTATAAGTATTACAATAGTAGCCCTCTTAATCATCAATCATGTTTATATTGATTTTGAAGGGACACTTACCTTAAGATATATCTTATTCGGATTAATTTTACCACTTGCGTGGGTTATTTATCTGTTAATCAAAGCAAAGCAACCTGATGAATACCATAAAATTTCTAGTCTGATCAAATTTATCATGGTGATTGGTTTACTTTATGCACCAATTTTTTACTTTTTGCTTGCCCGGAAAACGGGGCTTATCTTATTCAACCTTTTTACTGTTTCCTAAGTTTTTTAGCTGATCATGTTAGATAATTTAAAAAAATACCGCATCATCCTGGGGTCAAATTCACCAAGACGGCAAGAGTTATTGAAGGGCATCCGTGTAGATTTCGAAGTAATTCCTATAGACGCTGATGAACACTTACCCGCTCATATTCAAGGGATAGAAGTAGCCGGCTACCTTGCCGAAAGAAAGGCAGATAGTTATAAATACATCATCACAGAACAAGACTTGCTGATTACGGCAGATACCATTGTGTTGTACGAAAACCGAATTTTAGGTAAACCTCACAACAAACAAGAAGCGACAGAAATGCTTCATTTCCTTTCGGGGAAAACACATCAGGTCGTTACCGGAGTTTGCATCAGCACCATCAATCGCCGACACATTTTTCACACTGTCACTGAAGTCAAATTTTCAAACTTAAC
>JAAYQF010000099.1 GCA_012519425.1 Bacteroidales bacterium
CGGAAGCTGTCTATTACTTCAGGAGCATATAACTCAAATTGTTCCAAAGCTACGCCCGAAATGGAAAATGCGCATTTGAACTTTCCGTTTGAACTGCGAATCATGTCACCAATGACTTTATTGGTCGGCAAAAACGATTGTTCTGATAAAATGCGTATTTGCTCTTCGGTGTGATAATCATCATAATAGTAATGATCCCGACCAATTTCGAAGAAACCGTACTTTTTCAACCTGATGGGTTGGTGTATCTGAAAATAAAAACAAATATTCTTCATATGCCTGTATTTAATATCTATTTGTATTACTGTTTTTTTATTCGTCTGTTTTTGTTTTAAAATTGATGATATGGATTCCTCAATGCCAGCCTAACAGATTATTATAGATAGCTCTAACTTTGAGTCCCGCATCATACCATTTGATGTTATTGACTTCTTCAATGCCTTTTTCCCTTAAGCTCTTATACATAGCAGGATATTTGACGATACCATAAATGGCATCTGCCATCGCATCAATGTCCCAATAGTCAGTTTTGATGGTATGCGTGAGGATTTCTGCACAACCGGATTGCTTGGAAATGATTGTAGGTGTACCTACTTGCATCGCTTCCAGAGGTGAGATTCCGAAAGGCTCAGAAACAGATGGCATGATATAAACATCACTTTCAGCCAGCATCTCATACACTTTTCTGCCTCTAAGAAAGCCCGGAAAATGAAATCGGTCAGCTATTCCTCTTTGTGCCGCCAGGTGAATCATATCGTTCATCATATCACCGCTTCCGGCCATTACAAACCGTACACTATCGGTCTTCTGCAGTACACGATGAGCAGCTTCTACAAAATACTCCGGTCCTTTTTGCATGGTGATACGACCAAGGAAAGTTACAATTTTGTCTTTTCTTTCTGATTTTACATAAGAGTCAACATCTGCCAAAGGCTCAACAGCATTGTGTACAGTAGTTACTTTGTTTGGGTCCTGGTGATATTTTTCGATTACGGTGTTGCGAGTTAGATTACTTACTGTAATGATATGATCGCAAGCATCCATACCTCTTTTTTCTATTGAATAAACAGTAGGATTCACCTTGCCTCTACTTCTGTCAAAATCAGTAGCATGAACGTGTATCACTAATGGTTTTCCACTGATTTGTTTGGCAAATATTCCGGCAGGATAAGTCAGCCAATCGTGTGAATGGATGATATCAAATTCTTTTTGATGAGCCAATACGCTTGCAATAGCTTCGTAGTTGGATATTTCTTCCATCAAATTATCGGGATATTTACCGGAGAAATCAATACATCCTAAGTCATTAGTATAGATGCGTGTAAAATCGTACTTAATGCCGTTCCTTAACCAGAAATATTCGTCAGGGTGCATGAAATTACCTAAACGATATTCCACATGCTCCCGGGAATTTTCTTTCCAAACTACAGGAATGTGGTTGGCACCCATGATCTTTAAAAAACTTTGATCTTCATCACCGGAAGGTTTGGGCATTACGAAAGTCAGATCAAGGTCACCCTGTTCAGCCATACCTTTTGTCAAGCCGTAACTTGCTGTACCTAATCCGCCTGATATGTGGGGTGGAAACTCCCATCCGAACATTAATACTTTCATAGGGTTATAATTTGTTTTTCAAGTTATTATATAAAACTCTAAATGAACTAATTTAATCATTCATACTTTCAGTCTTTTTCATCATTTCAAGTACCTTCAGAATTTGCGACACACTCATGGCAAACGACATCCCTCCATGTCCTTTGTAAGGCGGATTGCCATCAAACAATTCAGGAATAGTACCTATGCAAAGTTCAGTTAATTCTGCTTCATAGCCAATGAGCAATCTCTCTATAAAAGACCTGGCACTTTGCTTATAAATCCGCATATAAGCGTTGGCAAAAACGCCGAAGAAAAGGGGCCATACCGGACCATTATGATAGTTCCTGTTTCTTTCCAACATGCCTCCAACGTAGACCGGACGATAAGAACCACTTTTCGGACTTAAAGTTCTCAATCCTTTGGGTGTCAACAATTCACGCGTACAAATGTCTAAAACTGATTTCTGTTGCTGCTTATCTAAAGGCGAAAAAGGCAAACCAATGGCGAAAAGCATATTCGGCCTTACTTCCGGATCACTATAATGTTCAGTTACAAAATCGTACAAATAAGTACCATTCCAGAATGTTCTAATAAATGATTCACGCGAAATTTCGGCTTGATAGTCTGTTAAATCAGCCGAATGATCATTTCCTAAAGCTCGTTTTAAAATAGCCACAAACTTCAAAGCATTGTACCAGAGTGCATTGATTTCTACAACATATCCCGTTCGGGGCGTGATGGGCAGATTATCTTCAACTGCATTCATCCAGGTAAGTGCTCTTTCAGTTCCATTGATGTACAATAAATTGTTGTTGTGCAAAATGATGTTTGGATGATTTTGTTTGCGGATGAAATCGATGATCTCGGCACAGATCTCTCCAAAACGCTCAGCGGCTTCTTCGATAGTTGCATGAGCAGCATATTGCTGAACAGCAGCTATAAACCACAGCAATGCATCAGGTTGGTCAATCTCTTCCAATCCGATGTCTTCGGCATTGCCGGCCAAGAATTTTCCGATTTCTTCCACGGAAGTTTTCATGATAGCATCGAAATAGTCCATGCGATCAACGGTAAGGGTACAGCCGGGTAGGGAAAAGAACTGATCCCTGGCACGTGCTCCAAACCATGGATAACCGGCCAATAAATAAGTTTTTTCTCCCACACGCTTATAGAACTGCTGAGCTGAGTTTTTTAATGTTGAAAACATATCAGCGCGTTCATTGCGTCTCAACAACTCCGTTTCCCATAGTTTTTTGAGTTTCAGCGGAGAGATTTCCGTTATGCCGGCAGAAAATACCACAGATTCACCTTTTTTAATCGGCATTTCAAAAAAGCCCGGAACCATCAAATCTTCTTTATATGCATAACCACGCTCTTTTTCCTTGTAATACATGATATTTTTATACCAATCAGGTTGATGTGTATAACTGTTCTTTTTGGAAAATTGCATGAACAGATGGGGATAACCCGCATAGAGTCTCATGCTGATACCATTTTTTACCTCTTCATATGAAGTGTCAGCTTGAGGGTTGGCATAGGTCAGTTCATTTACACTCCTAAAAGCTAAATAAGGTCTAAACCGCAACAGGGTGGGAGAATGAGCATCTAACAAAGTATATTTGATGATGACCCGCGGTTCGAACGAGACCAACATTCTTTCTTTCGATAAAATTACACCTCCTACGCGGTACACTGTACGAGAGATAATATTACAATCAAACTGTCGGATGTATTTATGCCCGTTCGGACTGAAGTGATTGTCCTCGTATTGATGAATACCCAAATTAAATTCAGCGCCGTGCTGAATAACCGTTTCATCTAAAGATGACAATAAAACATGGTTTGATTGGTCAATTTCCGGTAATGGAACCACTAATTGTCCATGGTATTTTCTTGTATTGCAATCTATTAGGGTTGTACTGTTATAAGCACCCGCCCTGTTGGTTCGAATCATCTCCTTGGTAAGAGATTTTTCCAAATTAACCAACAATGTCTTGTCAAAATTCAGATAGCTCATTTGCAATTTATATAAAGGATTTATAGGGCAGCTAATATAGTGCAATTTAATTAATTTTACAATGCAATTCTTTTGAAAATTTTATTTATTTTAAATTTTAGCGATGAAATCAAAAAAAAATGCAAAGTCAATTTGATTTTTTCAATTTGCTTTGTATAAAATTATTTTTGTCTTTACATTTGCAAGTCCGTTTGTTGCCTCTTTAGCTCAGTTGGTAGAGCAAATCATTCGTAATGATTAGGTCGTGGGTTCGAGTCCCATGAGAGGCTCTGAGATTTTTGTGATAGCCTTTTTTCTTAAGCGAAGTGGACAACACAATTGAAAAGACTTACGTCAATGCTCTCTCCAAGGGTGATCAGAAAGCTTTTGAGGTGCTTTTTCTGCATTATTACCCCAAACTTGTTTTTTTTATTGCCGGATTTGTTAAAGATGCTGAATTGGCACGGGACATGGCCCAGGATGTTTTTCTGAGTATATGGAAAGACAAGGAAAAGTTTTCTAAAATAGATTCTTTTGGCTCATATATTTTTAAAATGGCGAAGAATGTTGTTTGTAATTACTTCGATCATGTTGTTGTGGATGAAAAATATGTTACAGAGCAGTTGGCGCGTCCGTACGAATTTGGTAGTAGTGAAGAGATTGTTTTTGCTCGCCAGTTACAGGATATGATTGATGTTGCAGTAAGCCGGATGCCGCCACAGCGAAAGAGAATATATATGATGAGTCGTGTGGAGGGCATGTCTAATCAGGAAATAGCAACAAAATTAAAAATTAACAAGCGTACCGTAGAGAACCATTTGACCGCGGCTTTGGCTGATATTCGCAAGGTTATTCAGTTATGTCTTTTATTTTTATGTTGATTTACTTGAATGATCTTTTGTGTGTAAAGTCCTTGTTCGCTTACTTCTAAATACAGCAGGTAATATGGATAGTAATCAGATAAAGAATATTGTACAAAAATTTTTCGAAAACAAAGCATCCAGGCATACTCTGACGCTTTTTGCAAAATGGTTTCGCCTGGATGATAATAGTGTTGAGAAAGATGATGCACTGGCATTGGTGTGGGAAAACATTCCTTCCGTTATCGATATACAAACTTTAGAAGATTGGTCGGTAGTTAAGCAACAAATTAGCACAGACAAAGGAGATAAAAAAACAAAGACCAAATCTTTCAAGCTCCGAAAAATAATTCCTTATGCAGCTGCAGCGGTTGCACTTATGATTGTCTCAGCAGTTTATCTTACATATAAACTTGCAATACCGGCACCTGTCGAATATACACAACTTTCGGTTTCTTACGGAGAATATAAAAAATTGGTATTGCCCGATGGAACGCAAGTGTCCGTAAATGCCGGATCTTCGTTAATTTATCCAAAAGAATTCACATCAAATACCCGTACCGTTTTTCTTTCGGGAGAAGCCAATTTTGACGTTGCTCAGGATCCTCAAAAACCATTCGTTGTAAAAACCAAGCATATTGATATCACAGCTTTGGGTACGAAATTTCATGTGCAGTCATATCCAAACGACAGGCAGACCAAAGCATCATTGATAGAAGGGAGCATCCAGGTATCCATGGAATCGGACGCAAGTCGTTTATATGTTTTAAAACCCAATGACCAGCTTATTTATTCTCACGGTGACGATCGCATTTCCATTATTGATGTTGATGCAGCAAAATTGGCCTCATGGGAAGATGGTTATCTGATTTTCCAGGAAGCTTCTTTTTATGAAATAGCCCAGATGATTGAAAGAAAATATAATGTTGTCATTAATTACGACGGACAACAGCTCAGTCATCAGTCTTATTATGTAAAATTCAATCCCGACGAATCTTTGAGCGAAGTCATGGATGTCCTGACCTTATTAATACACCAATCGAGCTACAAGATAGACGGAAATGCGGTGTATTTTTATAAAAAATAACGATTTGGAATACTGACCAAATAGTATGAACCCTGTTTAATTTTATGTTAAATGGGGTTTTTTGCTTTCTTTGAAGATTAATTATCATAGTTTCGTGCGTGAGGACTTTAATATGCACGATATGTACGCTTTGCATTATTGCGTAAAAAATTTTTTTTAAAATATTTATTTTAGACTGTGTGTTATACGCGCCTTAGCTTACATCATTGTAGCAGATTGAATAATTCCTGCCGAAACATATACATATTCTATACATTATGTATATATTCATTTGAGATGACAAAGATAAATTTAATATCAAGCTAATGATCATGGAAAAAACTATTCGGATTTTACTTTTTTTGTCTTTACTATTCCTTCCATTCACCTCTTATGCCCAGCATCAGAAAGTCAGGTTTTCAGGAGAGAAAATCACATTAAAAGCTGCTTTTAATTTGATTGAAAAACAAACCGGACTCTCTGTTGCCTGTGATTCTCAGGCTATTGACTCACAAAAAACAATCTCATCCGTTTCCGGTGAGATCCCGGTGGATCAATTAATGACTTTACTGTTGGATGAAACAGATTGCACTTACACAATCAGCGGGTCTCGAATCATTATTACACAAAAAAAAGAAGATGCCCCAAAAGTTTCTTTACAAAAAATATCCGGTATAATATCAACAAATAATGGAGAACCTATAATCGGTGCTTCTGTTGTAGTTAATGGAACGGCATCCGGTACGATTACGGATGTTTCGGGACGGTTTTCCCTGACTGTTTCACCGGATGCTGTCCTGACCGTATCGTACGTAGGTTACAAAACGCAGGAAATTAAAGTGAATAGGCGGACAAGCCTTCGGATCGTACTTCAGGAAGACAAAATGCTGTTGGATGAAGTTATTGTTGTTGGCTACGGTCTGCAGAAAAAAAGCGTTGTGACAGCAGCTATCAGCAGTGTAAAAACGGAAGATTTGGAAAAGATCAGTGCCACCCGGATTGATAATGTCCTTAAAGGAATGGTTTCCGGAGTAAATATCACGCAATCTTCAGGACAACCGGGAGCAGGTTCCAAAGTGCGGATCCGCGGGATTGGAACAATTAATAACAGTGAACCCCTTTATATAGTTGATGGTATGCCTATCGGAGGGGGAATTGATTATTTAAACCCACAAGACATTAGTTCAGTTGAAATCCTGAAAGATGCGGCTTCTGCTGCTATTTACGGCTCACGTGCAGCAAATGGGGTGATACTTGTAACAACCAAACTTGGGGATAAAACCAGACCTAAATTGGAATATTCTACTTCATTTGGGTGGCAAAACCCCTGGAAAAAAAGGGATGTTCTCAATGGGAGAGAATATGCAATATTGATGAACGAAATACAACTCAATGACGGGAAATCTCCCATATATCTTAACCCGGAATCATTTGGGAAAGGCATAGATTGGCAAGATAAAGTATTTAATTATAATGCACCTATAGTTGAACATCAGGTAAATTTTAGTGGTGGAAGCGCAAAGTCGAGCTATTATCTGTCATTAAGTTATTTATATCATGAAGGAATTGTCGGAGGTAATCTTAACAGGTCTAACTATGAACGTTATACCACACGCTTTAACAATCAATACATAGTATGGGACATCGACGAAAGAATGCTTCTGAGAAGTCTTAAAGTTGGGACTAATATTTCTTATTCAAGAATTCTTTCCAGGACAATTGGTACAAACAGTGAAAGAGGAACACCGCTAGGTTCAGCATTGATGATGTCGCCATTAATGGATGTATATGCAGAAAACCCGGATGAGGTTTTTGAACAGTTTCCTAATGCCGTAACAGATTTTAAAGGCGTGCCATTTACAATCGTTGACAGTCAGTTTGGAATTACTAATCCCGTAGCCAGATTACATTTGCCGGGAGATAAGGACAATTCGGATAAATATGTAGGAAACTTTTGGGGTGAGGTGGAGCTTTATAAGAATTTGAAATTCAAGAGTTCTTTTGGGGTTGATATGGGGTTTTGGGGTAATGATGGATACACTATGCCTTACTATTTAGGTGCTTTCCATTATACCGATCAATCTTCCGTATGGTCATCAATGTATAGAAGTTTTACATGGCTTGTAGAAAATCTATTTACCTACAATCTAAATATAGATGATCACCAATTTAATTTTTTACTGGGACAATCGGCTCAATCATCTAACAGTCAGGGTGTAGGCGGTATTAGTTATGACATAAGAAATCCAAAACAACCTTATATAGATGCAACAGATAAAGCATCCAATGAACGAGGAGCCTGGGGTTCACCAAGTGCTTATCACAGGTTAGCCTCTTATTTTGGAAAAATTGGATATAATTACAGGGAAAGATATATAGTTGAAGCAACTTTGCGTCGTGACGGATCTTCAAATTTTGGTAGAAAAAACAGGTGGGCTAATTTTCCATCTTTATCTGTAGGTTGGACTATTACCAATGAAGAGTTCATGGAGGATAAGATGGACTTTCTCAGCTCTGCAAAGTTACGTGCCAGTTGGGGAAAAAATGGAAATCAATCTATCGGAGAATTTGGATACACATCAACAATCGTTGGTAATATAAATTACATACTTGGAATGGAGGGGCAAAATATCATTGCTCCAGGATCCACCCCTACGGCTTACTCAAACCCTTATTTAAGATGGGAAGAATCGGAGCAAACTAATATAGGTCTCGACACATATTTTTTTAATGGTGCTTTAAGTTTCACTTTTGATTGGTTCAACAAGCGAACAAATGGCATGTTGATGACGATGGCACTTCCACAATATATCGGAAATTCACGTCCGATAGGAAACGTAGGCGACATGCGGAATCAAGGAGTTGAATTTGACTTGAAGTATAGATTCCGATTCAATCAATTTAAGTTCAATGTGGGTGCTAATGCTTCATATATTAAAAACACATTAATCAAATTAGGAAATGAAACGGGATGGGCTAATTACGATACGGCTTTGGGTGGTGTCGGAACATTTACCCGCGCTGAAAACGGACAGCCTTTCCCCTTCTTCTACGGAATGAAAACAGACGGTATCTTTCAAACGGAACAGGAAGTACAGGACTATGTGAACAAAGATGGTGAATTATTGCAACCGAACGCAAAGCCGGGAGATGTTCGTTTTGTTGACACCAATAAGGATGGCGTTGTAGATGAATATGACCGTGTAAATATTGGAAACGGAATGCCACCATGGACTCTCGGTCTGAACGCAGACATGGAATGGAAAGGCTTTGACTTATCTACAGTTTTCCATGTTTCTTTAGGAAATGATGTGTTTGACGTATCTCGCAGAACAGACCTTCCGCCTGTAAATTTACCGTCTTATATGCTGAAACGTTGGACGGGTCCCGGCTCATCCAACAGAATTCCCCGCCTTTCAAATGATTTATCTAACAACAATTGGCGTTCGTCCGATCTTTATGTTCATGATGGTTCGTTTCTAAGGTTAAGAAACTTACAAATAGGGTATTCAATTCCTGAAAATTTGGTAAAAAAAGTATTGCTGCAGAAAGTTAGATTTTATGTTAATGCCGAGAATTTATTGACCATTACACGGTACCATGGCTTTGATCCGGAAATTTCATCGGGAGGAACTTCCTTAGGAGTTGACAGAGGAATTTATCCGCAGCCGAGAGTCTTTTCATTTGGTGCTAATATTATTTTATAGAAAGAAGATCATGAAAAAACTAATTTTTATCCTAACGACAATTTTAGCTGTCTCGAGTTTTCAAAGTTGTACAGATGACTTTTTGGAAGTTACTCCTACGACGCTGGAGCTTGCTGAGTTTTATTATAGCAATGAAGAAGAGATTACAAAAGCTCTAATGGCAGCCTATAATGTGTTGCAATGGCCCGATTTTGTGTTTTGGGAATACGGACCACTACCATTTATATCAGATATAATGTCAGATGATGTGCGTGTAGGTGGTGCACATGTAAACGATATTCCTGTCTTTACTCAAATGAGATTTTTTAGGGCAAGTTCTGAATTTACACCTTCTGTTTTGTGGGTTGTATTTTACTCCGGTATTTATCGTACTAATACGGTGATCAATAACATGGATAAAGTGCAAAACATCAGCTCAACCCGTAAAAATAGAATCTTAGCCGAAGCACATACTTTGCGTGCATACTATTATTTCTGGTTGTGGAAATTATGGGGAAATGTTCCTTATTACGATAAAAATCCGGAAGAAAACTTTTATGTTCCACAACTTTCTGCAGATGAGGTTTATAAGCGTATTTTAAGTGATCTTGATTTTGCGATTCAAGATAACAAATTACCACTTACCGTTCCTAAAATGCAAAAAGGTAGAATAACCCAAGCAACTGCACAAATGCTAAAAGCTAATTTGGTGATGTATCAGAAAGATGAAGCTTTATATCCCGAAGTTCTGAATGATATGAGAGAAATCATACAGTCGGGTTTATACAGTTTGTATCCTAATTTCGCAGATATTTGGGAAGATATTGGAGAATGGTGTTCTGAATCTATCTTTGAAGTTAACTATACGGATAATCCTAGTAGCAGAACTTGGGAAAATGCCACAAGAGCAGGAGGAACAGTATATCCGACTCTGATAGGAATCAATGCACTGGTTAATTCTCCTCATTATGCCGGAGGCGGATATGGTTTTGAACCGGTAGAAAAGAGCTTATATGATTTATACGATGATGCAGATCAACGTAAAGATGGGGGAATATTAAATTTTGCAAAATACCAACAATCTTACCCTCAAGCTAGTTATGTGCCTCGTTATGACGACACCGGTTACTTTAACAGGAAGTATTTACCCAGATTAAATGGAAATGATAAGTTTGTTTCAGGTCCGGATGGTGGTGCTGATATCAATTATCGAAATAATTACCGAGTTTTCAGATATGCTGAGACACTTTTAATAGCCTCCGAACTTATTGTAAGAACCGGTGGAAATCAGGAAGAAGCTGATCTGTATTTAAATCAGGTCAGGGCAAGAGCATTTCAGGAAGATATAGATGACCCGGAATTTTCAACTAAAAAAAGAGTGGCTACATTAGATAATTTATTGCTTGAAAATCGCTTGGAATTTGCTTGTGAAGGACACAGGTTCTGGGATTTGGTGCGATACGACAAGGCTGTTGAGGTCTTGGGTGACAGGGGTTACACACCGAACAAAAAACACCTGCCAATCCCTCAATCGGAAATAGATCAGGCTAAAGGGACTTTAATACAAAATCCTTATTAAAAATATTAATAAACCTACAACATTCTAAAATGAAAAGAATAAACAACATACGAATAATAATTTTACTTTGTGCCGTTGCATTGGTTCAATCGTGCAAAGAACAACGATTTTCAATCGGTGACAGACCTTCCGTAGATCAATTTTCCTATTCCGTAAGTCCGGATCCGGAATCTCTTAGCACAATTCACTTTTCTTTCAACGGAGACCAATTGTCGCCATTCTGGACCATAGAACAACCCAACGGGACTTATTTACGTTCCAGTGATAGAAATTTAACTATTCAATATATGTTGGCAGGTGAATATAAAGGGGTTATACAGGCTTTTGGTAGTGGAGGATTAAGTGATTCGGTTTACTTTAACTTTACGGTACCGGAAAGTGATCCTATCGTGTATAAACTTACCGGTAAAACCAGTCAAAAGGTATGGGTATGGGACTATATGAAAGAAGGTCATTTAACCGGAATATGGTCTGATCCGGGAGGTGCATGGGAAGGAGTGTGGGCTTTAGTACCCAACGAACTGAAAGATTATGAAATATATGATGATGAGTTAAGTTTTATTTCAAAAAACAACGAGTATAAATTGGATGCACACGGATTTATCTATGCAGACCCAAGTGTGTTAAAAACACTAGATCCCGCAAACTATCCGGATGGAGGTAAAGTAGGTGCTACAATTAAATACACACAACCGGAAGGTCAAAAATGGAGCATTCGAAGGGATGAAAAAGATAAGCTGTTTTTAAGTTTTTCAGAAGGAGCTTTTCCAAGTTATCCGGCTTCACCTGCCGCATTAGGTGCAGAATATGAGATTGTTGAATTGTCGGATGACTTGCTGCATCTTTTCTGGCAAGAGTTTACACTTGGTGAAATTGTGAGCTGGCATTATTATTTTGTTCCAAAACAAGCCAATTAATTTGTATAAAATGTAAGTTTAAAAACAATAAATTGATAATTTATTATGAAGATACTTAAAAATTTCTTTTCACGAGGAACAACAATTCAATTTATGATTTTTTCTATCGGTGCCCTCTTGCTTTTATATGCTTGCATGCGGGAAGATCCGGCTTATTTTACTCATAAACCTGTTATAAGTCAAGATGTAGATACAGATGAACTTGAATATCAATTGGTTTGGAGTGAAGAATTTAATGAGGGAAGAGATGCCAACGGAAAATGTGCTCTGCCGGGTGACAAATGGATGTTTGAGGTTGGCGGGCATGGATGGGGAAATGAGGAAGAACAATACTATGTAGATCGTGTGTTAGGGACTGATACGGTAGCAAAAATCAAAGATGGAGTTCTTATCATTTCGGCTATAAAATTAAACACTCCTTATGAAGGTAGAAAATATATTTCGGCACGAATGAACACGAAAGAATATTGGACATATGGACGTTTTGAAATGAGAGCGAAATTACCTTCCGGAAGGGGTACGTGGCCCGCCTTCTGGATGCTCCCAAGAAATATGCAATCTGTCAGAGACGGTGAAATTGATATTATGGAGTATGTTGGAGCTGAGCCGGGCTTAGTTCATTTTTCAGCACATACGGGTGCTTATACTCCTGCAGTGGGAACCGGAAAGAATGCACGTATTATGGTTCCTGATTGTGAAACAGAATTTCACGTGTATGCAGTGGAATGGACAGAGGATTATATAGCAGGATTTGTTGATGAAGAGAGATACTTTACCTTTATGAACGATCATCAGGGCATTAAAGATACCTGGCCCTTTAATGTGCCTTTTAACTTAAAACTTAATATCGCCGTAGGTGGTTCCTGGGGAGGATATGATGGAATAGATGACACTATTTTTCCCGCTACTTATGAGATTGATTATGTGAGGGTATATCAAAGAATACCATAAAAATTATTTCTATGAGAAAGAAAATAGTACATTTTTTATCGTTGGTTTTTATCCTGTTTTTTTCTTCCTGTTCAACCAGGGAGGAGCCCTTACGGTTGGTGTGGAAAATTGAACCGGCTAATGAGCAAGGTTACCTGGAGACATTTTATGTGATCAGCAATACCAACAAACCGGTGGAAAATAATTGGACAATTTATTTTTCACAACTGCCGCATTACTTTGAAGTGTCCTATCAGGAGGGAATATCCATTGAACAAATCAGTGGTTCGTATTACAAAATAAATCAGACTCAAAAAGATGATTTAATTGAAAAAAAAGATTCGCTGAAAATTGTTTTATCCGTGCCTTACGGTCCAAATTCCTGTTCTTTCTACCCTGAAAGTCCGTTTATTGTTTATCACGATAAAAACGGTTTAGATTCAGTGGTGGCAGATTTACCTTTGATCGTTGATGACAGTCGCAATCAAATCTGTCCGAGCAACTCAAGCATATATGATTTCAATTATAAATTGAATCCAAATATAGCTCTAAACAGTTCTGACTTAATTCCTTCCTTGAAAAAAGTTGATGTAAAACAGGGAGTTTGTAAAACAAAGAATAGTTTTAATGTGCTGCCGGATTCACATTTTATAAATGAGGCTGATCTGTTAAAACAATCGCTGATTGATAAAAAACATAAAGTTTCTTCAACAGGAAGTGGACATACAACCATCAAATTATTATACGACACGGATGAAACATACGTAAACGAGGAGCACTACTTTTTAACTGTCAGCGATTCTTTAATTACAATCAAAGGTCAAACAGCGCACGCCATTTTCAATGGAATACAGAGTTTGCTGATCATGTTGGAACACTCCCCGGATTTGCCTTATATGAGCATTTCAGACTATCCGGATCTGTTGCACAGGGGTTTGATGATAGACCTTGCCAGAAACTTTGTTTCAAAGGAAAATCTGTTGAATCTTATCAATACTATTTCTTCTTATAAATTAAATGTACTGCATTTGCATTTAGCTGATGATGAGGGGTGGAGACTTGAAATCCCGGGACTGGAAGAACTGACCGAAATTGCTTCCAAAAGAGGCTACACTACGGATGAATCAACATGCTTATATCCTGCTTATGGCAGCGGATGGGATGTTCACAACACACAAAACGCAGGAAATGGCTTCTATACCCGAAATGATTTTATTGAGATTTTACAATATGCAAAACAACGACATGTGAAGGTTATCCCTGAAATTGATATGCCGGGTCATTCACGTGCAGCTATTAAGGCGATGAATGCCAGGTACAATAAGTTCATTGATACAGATCGTGTAAAAGCAGAGGAATATTTGTTGACTGATTTTGAAGATCGTTCGGTTTACAAATCGGCTCAAAATTATAACGACAATGTGCTTAATGCGGCATTGCCTTCCACCTATCGCTTCATGGAAAAGGTGATTCATGAAGTAATATCGATTTATCAGGATGCGGAAGTTCCGCTTGATGTATTTCATATAGGTGGAGATGAGGTTCCTCGTGGGGCCTGGACAGATTCTCCGATTGCACAGGATTTTATGCAAAAGAACGGAATGAAATCCACCAAGGAGTTATCAGATTATTTTTATAAGAAATTAAATACATTTTTATCGGAAAAAGGTTTAATAATGGCCGGTTGGCAGGAAATAGCGCTAACCCCCGATCATAAGGTTAATCCTTTATTTAAAAACAAGAAGTTACAAGTTAACTGCTGGTACACTACGCCGGAGATGGAAGATAATCTTGTTTTAGAATTGGCTCATGCCGGGCACAATATCATTCTATCCAATGTTACCAATTTGTATTTGGATTTGTCTTATAATGACAGTTATAATGAACCCGGACATAGATGGGGAGGAACAGTCAATCAATTCACATCATTTGATTTTTTGCCCTATGGGGGACTTGATAAAAACCAAGCTGCCATAAAAGAAAACATCAAGGGAATTCAAGGTCAGTTATGGGCTGAAACGATCAGAAATTTTGAAATGACGGAATATCTGTTGTTTCCCAAGATTTTAGGCTTGGTAGAACGTGCCTGGAATGCCTCTCCATCGTGGGAAACGGATGATAATCTCTATTGCGGTGCTGTGTCAAAATTCAATAAGATAATCAATACAAAATATTTACCTTATTTGATTTCGAAGCAAGTAAATGTCAGGATTGACCAGCCCGGTATAAAGATGATTGACGGTAAGATTTACATGAATTCCAATATAGAACAATCGGAGATTCGGTACACTACCGATGGTTCCACACCAGATCAAAATTCATTGCTGTGGAGCAAGCCAATTTCTACAAACAATCTAAAACAAGTAAAATCTAAAGTATTTTATCTGAACAAATCAAGCAGAACATCGGTTTTTGAGATTAAATGATATCTGATTAAAACTTAACAAAAAGAGAATATTTTTTTTAATTAATAATACGTTAAGCAACAATTAAATTTTAAAGTTATGAAAACAAAAATTACATTTTTAACTCTGTTTTTATTGATGCTAGGCATCACGAATGTTAATTCGATCGTTTATAAGGTGAAAGTACCGGCAGAAACCAATTATTGTTACATTATTGGTGATGCAACCGGTGGTTGGGTTGATCAATTTGTAGAAATGCAACGTATTGCAGCTACGGACACATTTAGTGTAGATATTCCGGGAGCTGATCCAGAACATTGGGTTCAATTTACTTCCGGTCCGGGTTGGGTCTATGTAGGGATGGATGGTCCAAACGGTACTGGAAATGAAGTTGCAGGAAAGGGGGCTGGTCCATATACGGTTGTTTCATGGAAAATACTTTATAATCCGGATGTAAAAGGAGATATTCATATTACCGTTAATGTTCCTTTAGGTACCGCAAATGTTTTTGTATATGGAGATTATAATGGTTGGAGTGAGGACCCGACAGCAGTTATTCAAGCAACCAAACAATCTGACGGAGTTTTTTCATTTGTTTTTGAGAATTTTTCGAGTGTAAGCGAGTATTATTTATATAACAAATTTGATTTTAGTGCTGCCGGCGGTTATTATGAAGTAGATGTGAACGATAAGCAAGTTCCAAGGTCTGCAACATATCCCACTGATAACAATTCAACCATAACAGTGGCTAAATGGAAAAATCCGATCATTACGAATGATGTAGCATTCAACTCTGATTTTATTTATAATATTTCCATTTCGGATAATCGGGTAAAAATCTCAAATTATCATGGAATATTGAATCTGATGAATCTTACCGGTCAGATTGTACAACAAGAAGTTGTTGCAGGGGATTATGTTTCTCCGTACTTACATCACGGTATATATATTATTTCACTCGACAATGTGAGCAGAAAAATCATGATACACCCATAAAACTGTGAAGTATTGCATTTATAAAAACGAATATTGTTACCTTGATAAATAAATAAGTGCTTGTAGAAAGTAAATTACATGATTGTGTACTAACTTGATAAATTTTTGTTTGTAAATCACAACAGGAGAAAATCAAAGGGTTTTCTCCTGTTTTTATTTTAGCCCCTCATGTCACTTTATATTCATTAAATTCATTCTTAATTTCTGTGCTTTACGAGCCAAAGAATGAATAATAAAACAGAATCATCTGATGATTTTAAAAAAAATGAAATTTTCAGTAATCATTGTGTGACGTAGCTACAGTTGAAAATCAGAACTTTACCATGTAAGGTTGATGAAGTTTAAAAAAACTATTAATAATCTAATTTTTTGACTATCTTTGCGAATGTCCACTTTGAGCATTGCTCGGTTTGTCTATGTGCAAAGTCATTATATACTCTCAGTGAAAGAAACGGAGTGTTCAGACGTCTCTAAGAAATACCTACTACATAATATCACATGACATGAAAAAAATCTTAATCCTTGAAGACAATATCGGTATTGCCCGATCGATTCAACTCGAATTGGAAAAATCCGGTTATAAGGCTTTTCCGGCAGACGCAATTCAAAAAGCTGACGATATTTTAGAAAATCAAACCATTGATCTGATGATTATTGGTTTTGAGCTGTTATCTGATGCTAATTCCTGTGATTGGATACAAAGTAGAAATTCGAAAAAGTTGTTGACACCTCCTTTTGTTGTTTCAACTGAACAGCTTAATGAGAAGATTGCTTTGGAAATAAAGAAGATGGGCGCATCTGATTACCTGTTAAAGGGTTCAATGCTAATATCCTGCATGAATCATGTTGTCAACAGGGTTTTGAAAGAGATTGAGCAAAAAGAAAAAATTACTTCGTCGCAGCGGGCATTGGAGGAAAGTGAAAAGAGATATCGTATGCTTTTTGAAAAGAATCCTGAACCCATGCTGATAGTGAGCAAAGACTTTCGGTTTCTTGAAGTAAATGATGCAGCTCTAAAACATTACGGTTACTCAAGAAAAGAATTTTTATCTCTTACTATTGCAGATATAAAACCTCAAGAAGATATTGAATCGATGTATGAAAGTGTCAGCCGGGCTTTCAATACAAAAAAGTTGACAAAAGCTATTTCACGTCATGTGAAGAAAAATGGTGAGCTTATGATAACTGAAGTGACGCCGTCATTCATTGAATGGCAGGGGCAAATTGCCTCACATGTACTGGTCAATGACATTACAGAAAAAACCAGGACACAAGAAATGCTGCAACAAAAAAGAATTCGACTCCGCAAGGTCTTGGAAGAAAGTACCCGCTTTATTCAAGTTCAAACAGGAAAAATAGATTTTGTTAAAATTACGGATATAATGATGGAAATATCCGGTGCTAAGGTAGTTGCTTTCAGTCGATTTATAGATAATGGGGAAACATATATTACTAAAGGTTTCAGCGGCTTGGGTAATTTTGCCAAAAACTCGGAGAATATTTTGGGATTCAACCTTTTAGAGAAAGTATGGAAAGCAGACTTAACATTTAGTTCTACGCTTAAAAACGGGGCAACTCTGCACTTGAAAAATATCAAAGAGCTTAAAGATAGAATATTCTCAACCACTATCATTCAAATTATTACTGATTCTTTTAATGTAGGAGAAATAGTTTTAGTTCCCGTTATGCATAAAGAACGATTGATGGCGGTTTTTACTTTAATTTTCAAAAGAGGAGATGAGTTTTCGGATGCTGAAATTGTGGAGATCTTCTCCAATCAAGTTGCCTTATACATTGCGCGCGTAAGAGCGGAAAGAGCCGTGTTGAAAAGTCAGGAAAAATATTGCTACTTGTTTGAAAACAATCCACAACCCATGATGATTGTTGATGTGGAATCCCTCTTTGTCTTAGAAGTCAACGCCGCCGCCTTAGAGCTGTATGGTTATACCAAGGAAGAATTTCTAAATTTAAAACTTTTAGATCTGCGATCAGCAGAAGAAGTTTCTGGACTAATAGACTCATTGTCAGAGTTTAAGAGAGATAAAGAAATGAGCATGACAACCATCCATCAAACAAAAAACAATGATTCTTACCAGGTAGAGTTATCTTCTTCTCCCATTATTTTTGAAGATAAAAAAGCCCGTCATTTGTTGATCGTCAGGCACACAAAACTGTAAAAATAGTTTGATTCAAAACTTGTATTCCACAAAAGCTTCAATGGCTTCGTAAGACGCCAATCCCAACTGCTGGTATAGTGCTGCAGTAGCCCTGTTTCTATCTTCTGAACGTTGCCAGAAAAGGCGTTCATCTTTGCCCATAAAAGGCGCACTTTCCATTTGCGACTGGTGTCTTAGGATAGATTTTCTTTTATTCATCAGCTGTTCAGGACTCATGGGAACTGCCATTTCGATATGGTCGATTTCCCATTCTGCCCAGGCTCCGCGATACATCCACACGCGACATTCGTCCATCAATCCTTCTTTGTTTAACTCGTCTATAGCGGCTAAAACTGCATTCAAACAAACCCGGTGTGTACCATGGGGGTCTGCCAGGTCACCGGCAACAAATATCTGATGTGGCCTGATTTCCCGAATAAGGTCCATTACGATGTGTACATCTTTTTCTGAGAGGTCGTTTTTCTTAACCTTTCCCGTTTCGTAAAAAGGCAAATCGAGAAAATGTATATTTTCCGGTTTCACTCCGATAAACCTGCAGGCAGAACGAGCCTCTTCACGCCTGATCTGTCCTTTGACAAACAAAATATCCTTGTAAACGGACGGTGTCATCTCTTGTTGATTTAATAAAACAGCCAGTACTTCATCAATTTTTCCGTCAATCTCGATTTCATGATCATAGTATTTATTAGATATGCTTTTCATCAAAGAAATATACCTGATCGCTTCTTCGTCTCCCACAGCAATATTTCCGGAAGTTTGATAGGCTATGTGTACTATATGTCCCTGATCTACCAGTCTTTGAAAAGTACCTCCCATAGAGATTACATCGTCGTCAGGGTGTGGACTGAAAATCAATGACCGTTTAGGGTGAGGAAAAGCGCGCTCAGGACGATTAGTGTCATCAGCATTAGGCTTGCCACCTGGCCATCCTGTGATGGTGTGTTGTAAATCGTTGAAAATTTGGATGTTTACATCATATGCCGAACCGTAGTTGACCAATAATTCATCTAAACCATGCAGGTTGTAATCCTTATTGGTTAATTTTAATATTGGTTTGCCTGTTTTTTCGCACAACCAAACAATGGCACGACGAATGAGTTTGTTGGTCCAATCGCACGAACCCACCAGCCAGGGCTGACTAACACGGGTTAAATACTGAGCCGCATCAATGTCCGTCACCACTTTTGCGTTTTTATGAAATTGTAATAGAGAGGCCGGCACATTATCATCTGCTTTTAATTCAATAACTTTTTTCAGAATAGCAGCTTTGTGCTCTCCCCATGCTGACAGAGTCAGCTTGCGAGCTTCCATCAGAGAAGAAAGTCCAATGGTAAAACCATAGGAAGGGATATCATCCACAGTGTTGTAAAATTGCTTTAAATCTGCTCTTGACTGCTCGTCAAGCAACATCAACCTGGTTTTGGAACCGATATTTGAACCGGGTTCATTATATGCCAAATTGCCCACCAGGCCAACACTTACAAGTACATAATCCAATCCGCCGTGCTCAATGATCAGCTGGTCATATGCCTGACAGAAAGCATGTATGTTTTGTTCATCATGTTCAGGGATCAAGGTGTAGAAGTTCTCAAAATTAAAATCAACCTTATTGAGCAAATTTTCTTTGATAATTCTGGTGTTATTGTGTTGATAATGGTGAGTTAAGGGGTAAAATTCCGTAATATTGAAAACAACTACGTTTTTAAAACTCAAACCTTCTTGCTGATGCATTTTTACAAGTTTGGCATATACCCCTAATGGAGAAGAACCACCCGAAAGTCCCAATACGCAGGTTTGATTTTGCTCCTGTTTTTTTCTAATGATGGTGGCTATTTCCCTGGCAATGTAAGCCGAACCCTCTACTTCAGAATCAAATATTTCCGTATCAATTTTTTCAAATTGTGTTTGTCTGATTTTTTCAATGGCGTTCGTAGCCCGATAATAACGTTCGGGAATTCTTTCTAAAGTGATTTTAGAGCTCAAATCTAGTTGCATGGCTAAATTGAATTATTAAGATTGTTTCGAATATTTTTTTACAATTTCTTGCATCTGTTTAAATTTCTTTTCCTGTTGTTCCAATAAACGGAACTGTGCCAGTGTTCTTTGCCAGTTATGTTCCGAATGTTCGATTTTATAGTAAGTATCACCATTCAAATAATCGGTAAAGAAGCGTACAGTTTGCATGTATGTTAACATTTTTGCCCCTAAAGCCAAATATTCAAGTTCTACATCGGTTAAAAAAGTTGCCATCTCAAGGTATCCTTTGGTATAAGCTTCATAAATTTCGAGATTGACATCAATGTTATCAAGTTGTGGGTCATCTTCGGCACCTGTATTTGCCGCTGTTCGCATGAAATCGCCAAAATCAGATAACACCGTACTGATCATCATGGTATCTAAATCAACGATACAGCATGGTTCATCTTTCTCATTGAAAAGTAAGTTGTTAATTTTGGTATCGCAATGATTTATTCTGCCCGGCAACTTACCGGCTCTGAATAGTCGTTGAGGCAAACACATTTCATCCGCTCTTTTCATCAGTTCATCTACCATCCAACTTGTTTTTTCTACTCTGTTGACCAGATCGTCTTTTACTGCATCTTTCAATTGCTGCACCCTGAATTCAACATTGTGAAAATCAGGAATGCTGTCAACTAATTGATTAGTAGGTATATCTGCTATCATGCAATGAAAATTACCGTAGGCTTTTCCCGCCTCGTAAGCAAGCTCAGGTGTAATAGCCTCATAGCTGTGCGTGTTTTTGATATGGACATAAACTCTCCAGTAATTACCCTCATCATCCTGATAAAAGAGCTTATTATCTTTGGTTTCAATTAACTGCAAAACCTTTTGTTCAATATTAGTTACACCGGCATCTTTATATTTTTTTCTCAGGTGATCAGTCACAATTTTGATGTTGTTTTGTAAGCCTTGAACATCCTTGAAAATGTGGTGATTGATCTTTTGTAAAAAATATGATTCATCTTCCGGATTTTTACCTGAAGCAATAAAAGAATCATTAATATGACCTATTTTTAGGGGTTTGATGTCAACAATTGTTGATTTGATTTTGAAATATTGTAAAATTTTTTCCATTGTACAAAAAGTTGAAAAAATAAAGATACAAATATAATTAAAAAGAGACAGAAATTAAGAAAAAAGGGAGATATTCAGCTTATTTCAATCTGTATGCATATACGTTTGTTTCACGCTGTACAAAGCCTAAGCGTTGGTATAATTTATTGGCCGCAATTCTTTGTGGTCTGGAAGTAAGCATGATGGTTTTGGCATCTCGTGTTTGTGCAAACTGAATAGCATGTAAAAGCAATTGTTTTCCAAATCCTTTTCCTCTTTGAGAGATGTCTACAACCACATCTTCAATCCATAATTTTTTACCGGTCGGTACGTCATATTCAACCAGGGTCAACATCCCTACAATATTATCATCCTCCAATACTGCAGCGAACAAATGAGAATTTTCCGAAGCAAGCATGTTCTTAAGGTAATCTTCTGATGGAAGGGCAACACTGTCATCAAGCTGAGGTAACAGATCAATAATGGCCTGATATGTTTTTTGATCGATCGAGGTAATTTGCCGGATGGTCATATTGGTTTGGATTTGCGAAGTTCGGGTTCCAAGGTCGCAGATTCCGAAGTCCGAGATTCATAATGGTGCAAATATAAGTTTTTGTAATTGATTTTTCATAAAATCGTCCGTATGTTTATTTGTATTCAACCACAAAATAATGTATTTTTGCCTCATGTTTTATGCTCTCTCTTAAAATCAATTTAATTTTTAGCATCTATGAGACTCATCATTCAGAAAGATTACGAAAAAATTTCGGAGTGGACGGCAAATTATATCGCTGAGAAAATCAACAAAGCAGATTCATCAACAGATAGCCGTTTTGTACTGGGCTTACCGACAGGTTCAACACCTTTAGGCACTTATAAAAACCTGATTGAGATGTATGAAGCAGGAAAAGTGTCTTTTCAAAATGTAGTGACATTCAATATGGACGAATATGTGGGTATTCCGCAAAACCACAAGCAAAGCTACTATACTTTTATGTGGAAGAATTTTTTCAGCAAGGTAGATGTCCTGCCTGAGCGCGTCAACATCCTGAACGGAAATGCTCCTGATTTGGAAGCTGAGTGTGAATCTTATGAAAACCGCATCAAATCCTACGGTGGCATTGATCTTTTCTTGGGTGGAGTAGGGGCCGATGGTCACATAGCCTTTAACGAACCGGGATCTTCACTGACTTCCCGCACCAGAATGAAAATCCTGACACAAGATACCATCATAGCTAATTCCCGTTTCTTTGATAATGATATCAATAAAGTACCGAAGAATGCTTTGACTGTTGGGGTAGGTACAATTTGCGATGCTAAGGAGGTTGTAATTATAGTGAGCGGTCATGGCAAAGCCCGTGCTTTGCGACATGCTGTAGAAGGGTCTGTCAATCAGATGTGGACCATTAGCGCCTTACAGTTACATCCTAAAGCTATTATCGTGTGTGACGAAGCTGCTTGTGTGGAATTGAAAGTTGGAACCTACAACTATTTCAAGGACATTGAAAAAAATGAGATTTTGTAAAGATATTACGATAGTCTTTAATGCATTCCTATCCTTTATTATGATATAAAATGGCAGTCCTGTTTTTTTTGATAAATGCTGCTTATTTAAGTTTAAATTGCGTAAAAGCTCAATGCATGAAACTTACAGAATCAAAACCCGACTTCTCAGCTAAGTTTTCTTTGTGTATGTCAGGGTTTTGATTTTTTGTTGCCAGGCATGTTTTGTCCGGTTAGAGTTAACGAAAGAAGAGAAATTTTGCTTGAAGTCGTTAATTGTATTATTAAAATCAAATATTAAAATCTATAAAAAACATCATTATGAAACATAAATTTTATTCATTTCTTCTATGTAGTTTAATGTTGTTGGTTGTAGGACCAGGCATGGCGCAGACCAACACCTCTCACGAAAACGCTGAATTAATCGAATTGGATCAGGAGGTAACGTACTCGCATGCATCATCTCCGGCTGCACAAACTCTTTATTTTAAATTTAACGTTGAAGCGGGAGAAATCTATGAAATTACAGGTACATACAATGATTTTTATTACAGTGATCTCACGGTTTATGATACCACTGAAAATTCTCCTGTTACGACAACATGTGTGTCGACAAATGTTATGGAGTCTTACAGACTGACTGCAACTAAAACGGGAACTCTTCATATAAAGCGTTCAATAAAATACTATACTGAAAACCCTATAACAATGACTGTGAGTCAGATCACTGATGCGCGCGTTTGTGCTAATGCCGTTAAAGTAAATGTAGGTCAGGAAGTATCCTACAACCACAAAACTGATTACGAACTGTGGTGGAAGGTAGAGTTAGATGCAAACAGTACCTATTTGATTAATTTTAATAACGAAAATGAAAATGGTGCAACATTATACATTTATAGTGATTGTGATGAGGAAACGGCTTTAGCAGAGTCTTCTTATGGTATAATTAATGTTTCTACCACAACAGAAGGGTATTATTATATACGTTCTTATACGTATAATCTATACTCTGAAGAAAGTAATTTCAATACCTTTACAATCAGTAAGTTCGCAAACGATAATAACACAAGCTGTTCCTCTGCCAAACAGATTGCGGTGAACGGGGATGTGTTTACTTCCTTTAGTTATGGGGATCTGCTTTGGTACAAGGTAGATGTTGAAGGTGGAAAAGTTTATGAGTTGGACGGCCGTGGCACCGATCCTTATTCATGGACGGTAAGCGTGAATGTTTATGCCTCCTGTGAGGCAACAACTGCTATTGCAGGAATAAGCCAATGCCCCGGCGTTGTTTATTTAGCTCCGGAATATGACACTACCTATTACATCAGATGGAGAAATGGGGGTAATACTTCATTAGACCCTTTCATTTGGGGCTTTAATGAAGTTACGGATAACCGCACTTGTCAATTAGCCTCTCCAATCACGCTCAATGAGAACATTACCGTACCTACTGTTGCCGACGGTGCAAGAGACTCTTATTGGTACTCATTAGAAGTGCAGGCTGGTAATTTTTATGAAATAGATTTTAACGAAGCGTATAGTACCAGTTGGGATAAGGATGAAATGTTAATATATAGCGACTGTAGTCAAAGAGATTTTCTGAGTCGTTTTACTAAATCCAAGCATTTGCTTGCACCCGAAAGTAGTGGCATTCTGTATCTTAAGATTGAGCGTACAGCATTTTCCAACTCCCAGCTTGTATGGAAAGTGAGTCAGGTGAGCGCCGGCGATAACCGCCTGTGTGCATACGCACAAAATATTACCCTTGGCGCTGATATACAAACTGATCATACGCCCGGTTATATTGACCTGTGGTACAAAGTACCGCTTGAAGGCGGTAAGGTGTATGAGATAGATGCCTCGGAAGCAAGCACAAACCTGTATTATTATATAGGCGAGGAGGTATGCGACACTTATCTAAATTCAAATATCCTCTATATTCAACGCGGAACCAAAAATTTAATTGATCCGGAAGTTGATGTGGTGTATTATTTCCATACCATCGATCAGAGTGGAACTCCGAGTCACAACTTTACCTGGAAAATTAGTGAGACAGAGGGCGATAATCGCCTGTGTTCTTATGCTACGCTCATAAATCAAGGGGCAGCATTCACCGTCGACCATACTGACAACGATACTTATTGGTTTAAGTTGAACGTTACTGCCAATGGTTCGTATTCGGTTGAATTACCTGAAACACTTGGTGAGTACGTACGTGTGTTTGACGAATGTGGAGGAGAAATGAAAAAAAGTGTACATGGAGAACCCTTCTCTTTCGTGGCGGAACATACCGGGTTATATTACCTGCATTTCATCAACAGAAGTTCAAAACCGACGTTTGACTGCACTGTTACCGAAGTGATCGATAATCGTTCTTGTCTGTATCCTGCAAACGTATCGATAGATCAACCGGTAAATGCCAATTATGTGCAGGGTGGTTTGTGGTATTTGATTCAGCTTGACGCAAATGATATATATGAATTTGACTTTACAGATTCGGGCCTGATCGGTAGCATCTATACTTCTTGTGGTGAAAACTTACCACTTGCACAAGGCGAATCTGAAAAAATGCTGTTTAAGCCCACCACTACAGGAGCTTATCTTGTGCATACAGGTACGTATTATGCGGATAATTCAATGAATTGGTCCTTTGCAAAGAAAGAATCCGGTGACAGCCGATTATGTGAATATGCTGTGGAAGTATCTGTGGAGGATACAACAACAACCTATTTTACCGATTCTCACCGAACTCACTGGTATAAAGTTGAAGTACAGGCAGATAAGTATTACGAGATAGGCAGTTGTGACAAAGAGTCGAATGCACTTGGAATAAATATATATGCCGGTTGCGAAGAACAAGTTGCCCTGGCATCTGTAGTAGGAACTAAAGTGTTATCTGCTGAAACGGATGGAACGTTATATCTGAAAGTAGTGTTTTCTCCTCATACCAATGTCACTTCTGCACAATGGTATATCAAGGAAGTAACTCCTGATGGACGTGTTTGTAGCCTCGGACTTGAAGCGTCGATTGGTGAGGAAATAACTACATATAATTATCACGCAACAGCCGAATTCGATATGTGGGGAGACGGTAATGATTATCCACCATACGTTACAACACAAGGTACCTGGTACAACTTATACATAGATGAAGCCGGAGTTTACGAAATCCGCTTGCAAGACTGGGATTTTTACGAAGAACTCGGGGAAGGAGGGTATTATGGACCTTTCTACTATGCACACGTGTTTACAACTTGTGATTTGTTCTCGTCTTACTTAGGGTCGGCAGGACACTACTTTAACACAGGTAGATTTAGTTTTGAAGCTGAAGAAAATACCGTTTTTTATATTCTGATGGAGCAATATGAACCAAGCCCTGAGCCTTTTACCTGGGAAATCGTCAAAATAGGTGAATCGACAGCCCCAAAAGGCATAATCGGAGTATCCCTGGCAAATGAAGAAGGTGATTTTATCAATGTTTCTACGGCAAATGTACGTGTTTATCGTAAAGATAATGGTACCTTGTTACCTGCCGGCATAGCGACCTGGACTGATTGGAAAGGCATTAGTATGTATGAAACCAATGAAATAAGTGTGGGGGCCTACCTCATTTATGTGGATGGTGTTCCGGGATATCTTGCAGAATGGTACAACCATGCAGGTGTATGGGAAGATGCAACCGAAGTTATACTTACAGAAAACAATGCTCGTGTAGAAATACGCCCAAAAGCTATTCCGGCTGATATTTCAAGTGGAAGTGTAAGTATTTCAGGTTCTGTTTTCGATGCGGCAGCAGCACAACCAGGAGGATCAGCAGCAATAGAAGGAGTGAGTATTAGTATTTATCGCGAGAAATCGTCATCACAACAAAGTCAGGCACAACGTTCCAAGGTATTTTATCGGATAGTAAATCCCGTGGTTTGGGAATTGGTAGCTACCATTAAGACGGATGCTAACGGGCAGTATCAAATCAATCAACTTCCTCAAGGTCGTTACAAGATAATAGTAGATTTACCTGGTTTCTCCACGGAAGACGGAGGTGTCGTGATTGATGCTGTAGAAGGTGAAAGCTATAGCAATAATAACTTTGAGGCGGACACAGTCACCATGACAGTTTCCCGACAAGTTACGGGCTTGCGTGGACCCGCTCTACAGAACATCAGCTTGTATCCCAATCCTTTTGATAAAGAACTTGTTATTGTTCACGCTGAAGATTGCTGGTTGCAAGTGTTCAACCTGGAAGGTGTTCAAGTATTTACTCAGCAACTGACACAAACACGGGAAGCTGTTCGTCTCGATGAACTTCCTTCCGGTATCTACTTTTTCCGTTTGGAAAAAGATGGACGAACGGCATCATTTAAAGCGATTAAGAAGTAAAAATACGTTTGTTCCAATTATCTCCAAAACCTATCCAGGGGCTGGCTTGAAGCCAGCCCCTGGATTTTAAATATGCTTTTGAGGCAAATTTTACTCATACCTAATAATCTTCGCCGGTAATATCTTCGTGATTAAATACGAAGGTCCTACCATCATCAGCATGGAGGCGATTAGGGTACCAATGTTTAAAGCTATGATCAGCGGCCAGTTGAAGGCAATGGGCACAGTAGCAATATAATAGGCTTCAGGATCTAAGGGGATAATATTTGTAAAGTATTGCAGGGCACAAATACCGAGACCAAGAACATTTCCCCAAAGCATGCCTCTGCCAATCAGGAAAAAAGAATGATAGAGAAAAATTTTTCTAATTGACCAATTAGTGGCACCGATGGATTTTAAAATGCCTATCATGTTGGTACGCTCCAATATCAAAATAAGTAAGCCGGAAATCATGTTGAAACCAGCCACGGCAAACATCAACAATAAAATAACCCAAACATTGATGTCTAATAAGTCCAACCAGGAAAAAATTTGCGGATTGATGTCTTTGATGGTTTGAGTGAACAACAGACTGCCATCGGGTTGCACCTTGTTGGCTGTCAGGCGATAGACTTCATTGCCGATTGCATCTATTTGGTTGAAGTCCTCAATTAAAACTTCATAACCGCTAACTTCCGACTCATCCCAATTGTTTAATTGGCGGATGTGCCGGGTATCAGTCAGGATAAACAGTTTATCATATTCAACAAAATTAGTAGCGTAAATTCCGGTAACCGTAAATTTACGCGCCCGTACCTGGTCTTGCATAAAATAAGCAAAAAAACTGTCGCCAACATGAAGATTGAAAATGTCTGCCAAATACTTGGAAATGACCACCTCATTTTTTAGACTGTCTGTTTCGTGCAAGATATCTCCATCTATCAGATTGGATTGAAAGAATTTCCAATCGAAGCCTTGATCAACGCCTTTCAATACAATTCCCTGGAAGTTGTTGGCAGTCTTGATAATTCCCGGCTTAGTGGTAAAGGTTTGAATATGCTTTACGCCGGGGATGGATGCCAATTCACGCCATAAAGTATCATTTAAACTGACGGGTGACAATTCATAACTGTTGTTGCTCTCATAATTGGTCAGTTGAATATGTCCTCCAAACCCTATGGTTTTATTTCTGATTTCTTGCTTGAAACCCGTAACGATTGCAAGTGAAAGCAACATGACCATCATCCCGATACTGATACCAAGGATGGCAATGCGCACAGCCGGACGTGAGACATGTTTTTTGTCTTGTCTGAAATGGATGCGTCTGGCTATGAAATATTCAAGGTTCATTTCATACGTTTAAATTATGTTTTTCAATTGTCGTATGGAACTCTCGATGAACTAATTTAATCATTCTCATAAATGAAATAATCGATTAAATTAGTTTATGTTCGTTTCATGTGCTTAGGAGTTTATTTTTTCTGTGTTGCCGGGATAAACTTCAAGAGCCTTTTGAAGTATCATTAAAGCTAACTTAAGGGTTTCCTTTTTAAGTACGTAAGCAAGGCGAACTTCATTTTTACCAACATCGGGTGTGGTATAAAAACCAGAAGCGGGCGCTAACATAATAGTCTGGTTCTCGTATTCAAAATCAGTTAACAACCAAGAACAAAACTTATCCGCATCATCTACGGGCAAGCGGGCTACAGTATAAAAAGCTCCCATTGGTATGGGTGAATATACGCCGGGGATACGGTTCAAGCCATCAATTAAGAATTTTCGACGCTCTACATACTCATTGTATACATCAAGCATGTACGATTCCGGCGCATCTATGGAAGCTTCTGCAGCAATTTGTCCAAGCAGAGGTGGACTCAATCTGGCCTGACAAAACTTCATCACATTTTCCAGTACTTTTTTGTTTTTAGTTACCAACGCTCCGATGCGGATACCACATTCGCTGTATCGTTTTGATACGGAGTCGAACAGTACCACATTGTTTTCGATGCCATCGAGGTGAAATGCAGAAATATATGGCGCACCGGTATAGCAAAACTCGCGATATACCTCATCGGAAAACAAATATAAATCATGCTTTTTAACCAAATCCCTGATGGCATTCATTTCCGAACGTGTGTAGAGATAACCTGTTGGATTGTTGGGATTACAAATCAGAATGCCTTTGGTCCTCGGTGTAATCAAGGCTTCAAATTCTTCAACAGGTGGTAATGCAAAACCATCATCAATCTTACACAATATCGGTTTGATTACAGCCCCGGCAGCAATAGCAAAAGCAGTGTAATTAGCATACGCAGGTTCGGGAACTATGATTTCATCACCAGGATCCAAACAACTCATAAAGGCAAAATTAACTGCCTCGGATCCACCGGTGGTAACGATGATGTTTTCTTCAGTGACATCAATATTGAAACGATGATAATAACTCGCTAATTTGGAACGCAGACTTCTGATGCCGTCACTGGGTGTGTATTCTAACACGGCCCTGTCAATATTACGAATAGCATCAATCGCCACCTGAGGAGTTTTCAAATCAGGTTGACCGATATTCAGGTGATAAACTTTAATTCCTCTTGCTTTGGCTTTGTTGGCCAAAGGAACCAACTTTCGAATGGGCGATTCGGGCATAGAATCCCCGCGCTGGGACGTTACAGGCATAATTTTTTAAGTTTTGGCTGCAAAAATAGTCAAATTATTTAAAATCCACTATTAATTTGACATTAAATTGCCGGGAAGTCAGATAATTGGGAACCGGAGATTTTAGTCCATAAATGTCTGTTACCCAATAATATGAATTGACGTTTTTAAAATTCATCAAATTGAAGACTTCTAAATTCAACCAGATGCTTTGAAAATGTCGCATCCATTTTTTGCTCATCAGGGCATCTTTCCCATTGATCAATTGACGGGAAACGCCGATGTCAACACGTTTGTAGGCAGGTGCCCTGAAAGCAGCCCGATGTTGATTTTTGCGTGGCGGACCATAAGGCATACCGTCGGAATATATAAACTTCAATTGCAATTTATAATTCGGATTGGTAGGGAAATAATCCTGAAACATCATCGAAAAAGCATAACGTTGTTCATTGGGTCGGGATACCCACGATGGCCATATCATGGTTGAAGATGTGATGTTGCCGTCTTCATCGTAGGTATATTGGAGATAACTGTCACCAATGATGTCTTCTTTCGAATTCATCAGCGAAAAATTGATCCATGAATCGGTCCCGGGAACTAATTCTCCAAAAAGTTTAAAATCTATTCCGGCTGTATAGGCTTTGGCATTATTCGATCCCGCATAGGTAATCTGCACATTGTCAATGTCGTAGGTAATAGCACGATCAATAAGTTTCAAATAAGTTTCGGTAGTAAATTTAAAAGGACGACCGAATGCCCTGAAATAATAATCACCTCCCAATATGAATTGCAAGGAACGCTGGGCCTGGATATCCTTGTTCAACGAAACACTGACATTACCCAATGCATCGCTGATTGTGTCCCTGATTTCTTTATAGAAAGGTGTTTGGTAATACACACCTGTTCCCAATCTGAAACTGAAATCTTGTTTCCAGTCGGGGATGAAAGCCAAAGAAACACGTGGACTGACCAATAACTCCCGGTTAAAATTCCAGTAACTCAAGCGGGCACCTCCGGTTAAAGTGAAACCTCCGGCTAGATTTCGCCATTTGTAAATATTTTGTACATAAGCGGTGGTTCGCCAGCTTGCAAGGATGTTTTGCGACTTCAGATTATAATACAAATTCACAGATTGGTCGTCATAGGGCAAAGAATAACCTGCTGAATCACGCCATTCCCATTCGCTGATATAATCTCTGATGATTTCACGCTGCAGGGTGGCTCCCCATTGCAATTTATTGGCAATGCCATTGAATTCACCTGTATGACTGATGTTGGCAACCGTTGCTTTTAAAGTGTTGCGGGCGTGTTCGTGATATTTTCCAATCCCTAACAAGGCTCCCTCTTTGTCTTCTTCTTTTAAATCCATTTTGATGTCGTTGAGTCTGTATTCTCCCAATATATCAAAATTTTCGTTTTCATCGGTTTGAAACACAGAACTTGTCAGACTAAGCTTGATATTTTGTTGTGGGCGGAAATGATAGCTCAATGCCCCAAAAGAAGTTCTGAACAAATCTTTCTCATGTCCTTCAAAAAAGACAGTCATCCTTCTGCCGATATTATAAGTGCCGTAGGAAGTTTCCCGCGTCTTGGGTATGAAATTGAAAATATTCTGTGAAAAGTTTCCCAGGAAAGTCAGTTCAGATTTATCTGTTAATTGATAGGTGAAGTAACCCTGATAATCGATAAAAGAAGGTTTATATTCACCTTTGGTGTCCAATGTCCCTAACAGATATTGAGACGTCTTATAGCGAATGCCATGCAGTTGTGTCAATTTATTATTCGAAGTGCCCAAATAAGCGGTTGCACCCAACAAACTGACCGATGCAGAAGATTCAAAGGAGGTAGGCTTCTTATATTCAATATCCAGCACCGATGACATTTTATCTCCATATTCAGCATTGAAGGCACCGGATGAAAAGCCCACTTTTGCCACCATGTCCTGATTTATAAAACTTAAACCTTCTTGCTGTCCCGCACGGATCAAAAGCGGTCTGTAAACCTCTATTCCATTCACATACACCAGGTTTTCATCAAAATTACCGCCCCTTACATTGTATTGTGAACTGAGTTCATTATTGGAAGTCACCCCCGCAAAAGTAATGAGAATGGATTCAAAATTACCGGAGATATTGGGCATCAGCTTTGATTTTTCCGGATTGATATAATCCATGGTGGAAGTTTGCCTGCGTTGTGCAACTACTTCAAAATCCTGTAAGCTCATGTCAATGGCGCGCAGTTCAACAGATATTTGCATAACAGATTGGGTAGGGTGCAAAGTATGTTTGATGGTTTCATACCCAAGCAAGGAAAAAACGATGGTAACTGAATCTTCTACCTCAGTTGACAATTCATAATACCCGTTGATGTTGGTGGTAGTTCCTACAGTCGTATTCTCAAAAAACACGTTGGCCAATTCAATTCCCCGATTGTTGGTGTCAATCACGTACCCAAATACCCTGAGTTTTGATTGAGCATGTGCAGGCACAACAAGTAAAACGGCAAAAAGATATAATAAAGCTTTTTTAAACATGTAATTTGATACTTCCTTGACAAAAAACGTATGCACTCAAATTTTATTACTTCACACAAAAGAATAAAACTACCCCAATCACACCAGGCGGTGTCTCATATTATTCAATTGCTGCGTTACTTACGGTATTCAGGGTCACGAGTTCCGTGTTCCGTGGTGCGTGTTCGCGAGGTTAAGGCGTTGTAGGTTGCAAATTGACCTTTATCTCTTCTAAGACACCTTGTTGTTTTCAGTTGAATATTTGTTTTGAGACAACCCCATCAATTATATGGGAAATTTGATTTTTTTCTTTATTATTTCTCTGAAGTATAATATTGTAAGTTATTAATGATAACGATAAATAAGTTGCAAAGGTAAATAAAAATGGCAAGAAAATCATTACCTTTGCACACGCTTATTAGCTTTTAGCTTTATTCTTTGTTCTTTATTCTTTGTTCTTTATTCTTTGTTCATCAACATGCTTCCTTACTACAAAAACAAAGCTCGTCCGCAAAAAGACATGATATTTGGCATTCGTGCCGTGATTGAATCCATTCATGCGGGTAAAAACATCGACCGGATTTTGCTGCGTCGCGATATGTCCAATGATTTATACAAGGAATTGATGCAACTGATCAAAGAACTGAACATCCCAATTCAAAAGGTTCCGGTTGAAAGGTTGAATCGCATCACAATGAAAAATCATCAGGGCGTTATCGCTTTCATTTCACCAATTGTTTACCAACGCATAGAGGACATTATTCCAACGCTTTACGAGGAAGGTCATAATCCTTTTGTTGTAGTACTGGATAATATCACTGATGTGCGAAACTTTGGTGCTATAGCCAGAACCTGTGAATGTGCCGGCGTCAACGCCATCGTCATCCCCATGAAAGGCGGTGCTGCCATTAATGCAGATGCTGTAAAAACTTCTGCCGGCGCATTATTGAGCATTCCTGTCTGTCGAGAGGACAGCATATCCAATGCTTTAAAGTATTTGGCTGCATCCGGACTAAAATTGGTAGCTGCGACCGAAAAAGCCGAACAGCATTATACGGCTGTTTCTTACGATGAACCTATTGCCATTGTACTGGGTTCGGAAGATGTAGGCATTGATCCGTCACACTTGCGCATTTGTCATGAGTTGGTGCGCATTCCCATACTTGGCAACATTGAATCTTTGAATGTGTCTGTGGCAGCCGGAGTGATGTTGTATGAAGTAGTGAGACAGACTAATCCATCATCGGATAATAACTCCCATAAGCCATGACCATGCACGTTCTTTACGAAGACAATCACATCATTGCTGTTAATAAATCCTCATCAGATATTGTTCAGGGTGACAAGACAGGCGATATGCCTTTGTCTGAGGAGGTAAAACTGTATTTGAAAAAGAAATACAACAAGCCCGGAGATGTGTTTTTGGGGGTGGTGCATCGTCTCGACCGTCCCGTCAGTGGGGTAGTGGTCTTTGCCAAAACGAGCAAAGCCTTGTCGCGCTTGAATGAGCTGTTCAAGACTCGTCAAGTAGAAAAGGTTTATTGGGCAATAGTGAAAAATATGCCGGAGGATACAGAAGGAAGGTTAGAGCATTTTTTGCTCAAAAACGAAAAGCAGAATAAATCTTATGCTTACGACAAAATGGTTCCCAAAGCCAAGAAAGCCGTTTTGTCCTATCGGTTGGTTGGTCAATCGGAAACATATTTTCTGCTTGAGGTTCGACTCGAAACAGGGCGTCACCACCAAATACGTTGTCAGCTTGCAAAAATAGGTTGTCCTATCAAGGGTGACTTGAAATACGGTTTTCCGCGTTCCAATCCGGATGGAGGTATTTCATTGCATGCAGGCTATGTAGCATTCATTCACCCTGTTTCCAGGGAATTGATACGGATAGAAGCACCTGTACCACAAGAAGATAAGCTCTGGAAAGCAATGGAGAAATTTATAATCTCCTCGTAACCGCATAAACAGGGTTGCTTTCTTTTCTGTAACGGTTTACGGAAGTTACCACAAAAGTATAATACCCTTTTAATTTCGGAAGATATTCATTCAGTTCTAAATAAGTTTCCGTGGTTAAGGTGAGTATGTTAGCAGGATCATTCATGTCACCGATCTGTTTACCTCTAAATGCATAAATCACATAATAAGCAACTTGCAGACCCGCTTCTTCTTCAACAGCATCCCACATCAAATATGCATCTTTGTGATCCTTGATGACCTTCAAATTTTCCGGTTGTCTTGAAAACATACCCATGATATTTGGATTTTCGGGACAAATAGCCTTGTGTTTATAAAAATTTGTCTGCAGGCTGTCGTTCAATCCATGTAAGTTTTTTACAAATCTACTAGCACTGAAGAACATTGCACCGTTTACTTCAGGATGTTGCTGATTCATGCGCAACTGGCGACATAACTCATTGGGCGTTTGCCAGGCCTTTCCTTTATTGATCTCTAATGCTGAAGCATACAAGCCGATGTATAGGTTCTTGTGGTAAGAGTTTTTAGACCACCAGTCAACTAAAATTTCGTAATCTGCTACCGTTTTGCCAATTTCCCAATACAGTTGAGGAGCAACATAATCAATATTGCCTTCGCGTAACCATTTAAGAATATCAGCATACAAATCATCATAGTTCTGGACTCCAGCACGTGTTGCAGAACCGGTTGGATCAACATTATCGTTTCTCCAAACACCGAAAGGTGAAATACCAAAATCTACCCATGGCTTGGAACTTTTGATGATTTGCTGAATATCAGCTATCACCATATCCACGTTGTTCCTGCGCCAGTCACCCAGATTGGTAAAACCCCGTGGATTCTTTTTAAAGGTCTCTCTATCCGGAAACTCTTTGCCTTTCACAGGATAAGGATAAAAATAATCATCCATGTGCAACGCATCAATATCGTATCTGTCAACAACATCTTTTACAACCTTGCATAAAAACTCTCTCGTTTCATCCAGTCCGGGATTGAAATAATATTTCCCGTCATATTCTACAAACAAATGGTTGCTCTTATGATAGAGATGCTCTTCACTCAAACTATTAATAGCGTTATTATTCAAGACACGATAAGGGTTCAGCCATACATGCACTTCCATGCATCTTCTGTGTGCCTCCTCTATGATAAATTGCAGCGGGTCATAAAACGGATCAGGGGCCAAGCCCTGCGTACCTGTAAGATATTTAGACCAAGGCTCTAACACTGAAAGATACAAGGCATCAGCAGTAGGACGAATTTGAAATACCACAGTATTGATATTGTTGACAGCCAACTGGTCGAGCATGGTTCTTAAGGCATCTTGCTGTTCTTTGGTTGAGGAATCTTTAGGTGGCCAGTCTATATTCTCAACTGTAGCTATCCAAACGGCACGCATTTCACGTTTCTTATGGATAGAAGCACCCTCTAAGTGTAGAGTTGTAAAAATCAATACAAATAAAATCGATACAACTGGAAGCTTTGATTTCATGCAGGAGTTTTTAAATTTTTGCAAATATAGTGATTTTAATGATTTGTGGGGGCTGTCTCAAAACAAGTATTCAATTTCAATTAAAAAAACACCGCCATACTTTATCATTCGTTCTTTCTGTTACAATTATATTGCGTACTTTTGCTCTTTCATTTTTTAATACTGATTACAAATGATAGAAATTATTCCTGCAATTGATTTAATTGATGGCAAGTGTGTGCGACTTTCGCAGGGCGATTATAGTCAGAAGACCGTTTATTATGATGATCCTTTGGATGTGGCAAAAATGTTTGAAGATGCAGGTATACGCAGATTACATGTAGTGGATTTGGATGGAGCTAAAGCGCAACATATTGTGAATCACAAAATATTAGAAAGAATTGCCACCCACACCAATTTAGTGATTGATTTTGGAGGAGGATTGAAATCTGATGATGATTTACGTATCGCTTTTGAATCAGGAGCAGCCATGATTACCGGAGGTAGCATTGCCGTTAAAAATCCGGAAGTTTTTATGTCTTGGATCCAACAATTCGGTGCTGAAAAAATTATCTTGGGTGCTGATGTAAAGAATAGGAAAATTGCCGTAGGTGGTTGGTTGGAAACTACCGACATAGATTTGATGCCCTTCATTGAGGGATATATGAAAAAAGGTATAAGCAAAGTAATCTGTACCGATATTAGCAAAGATGGCATGTTGGAAGGACCGGCCATTCCCTTGTATCAGGAGATGCTTCAAAAAGAACCGGAGATGTACCTGATTGCCAGTGGAGGTGTAAGTTCAATAGCTGATATTGATAAACTTCAAGAACATCGAATTCCCGCCGTAATTATTGGGAAAGCAATTTATGAGGGTAGGATAGCATTAAAAGACTTAGCAAAATTCCTCAGCAGTGTTTTATAAGCTAACAAATAAAGCCAACTAAATCATTGTATGTGAAATAGTTGGCTTTGCTGTATTAAACTAATAAAAGACAATCAAAACCTAAAGCCTAATGTGGTTACAATATTGAAGTTAGTTGTATTGACCTTGCCCGGATCAATTCGGCGTGTTGTATCTAATTTTTTGTAGTTGTAGGGATAAAACCTTTCCGAATAAGTTTTATTGATTACTGCTAGGTCTATATACCATCTGCCCTCACGATATCCGAAACCGGCAGACCAATAATTGGCATTGCCCTTCGGTACAAGGTATGCCACATCTGTTCTGATGGTATTGGGAATGAATTCTTTACCTATGCGAGAAAGGGTAACGGGATTAGCCATCGCATAACCGGCACGAATTGCAAATTTATCCGTTAATTTAAATTCTCCACCCACTTTTAAAAGACCTTGTGTGGCAAATAACGTCCTAATGCTATCATTTTCATAGCTGTAATCGAAGGTATTTTTCTCCAAATCCATAAATTTCGACTGTTCATTGTGACTGATACCATATTCAACACCAATGAGTGCTCTTTTGCCTATGATGTAAGATCCACTAATATTGTAAGTTAACGGACCTTGTATTTTATATTTATTATCTTCATAAGATGCTTCGGGAGTTTTTTCATGATAACTAACCGGTCCCGTTTCTGCTTCATAAGCACTATTCATGTCTGCATAATGGTAATTTTTTACAGTAAAGAAAACTGGTGCTTGTACTGCAAAGCCCAATCTCAAGCTATTGAAAGGAGTATAAATAGCCCCAAGTTTTAAACCGAGTCCGGAAGCATCAGAATTGAAAGTATTGAGTAAAGACATATTACCACCTTCCGAGAAACTTTCATAATAATCTGCATAGGCACTGTAAAACAAGTCATAAATGTTCATGGTAATTCCAAGAAACAATCTGTTGTTAAAATTACCTGCCCAACTAAAAGCATATTCATTCAGATATCCTTTTTCTCTCATAGTATAGGAAGGAGCAACAGTTTCTTCCGGTTTCAATAACGAAGACCAGTATGTTTCTCCTTCCTCTTGAAAGATTAAACCGGTATTGGCAGCCAAGACAGACAGCCATGGAACATAAATATTACCATAAGCATTGTAATCATCATCATGATATAGATCATCAGCAAGAATTCCATCGGAAAAATAAGATAAATAGTCGGTTATAGAAGATTTGGAGCCGCTACTACCGTTTATCCTCATGCTTCTGTCAAAATCCTTCAGTCGATTGATCGTTATGGCAATGTTAGAGTACTTCAAACTTGTTCCTGATGCGGGAAATGACATTATAAAACTAAAATTGTTAAAAAGCGGTAGGTATAAACCTTCGGTGGATGTGTTACCTTTTAGCCATTGTGTTTGGGTTTCCTGTATATTCAAATTTAGACTGCCCGATATTTCTGAGGAACGGTAAATTCCTAAGCCGCCGGGATTATCCTTAATGGCAGAAGGATCACCCCCCAAAGCTCCAAAAGCACCTGCCATAGAAGAATAACGAGCAGTTCCATTAATTTCCGGTTGCACAAACTTAAACAAGTCAAATTCATTTTGACTAAAAGCAAGTTGGATGGCAACAAAGCTTATTGTTAGAATGGAAATAATATGTTTCATTTTAGTTCTCTTATTGATGGTTGATTAAAAATATTGTACCTTATTTGATTTTTTATCTTCTACCTCCAAAACTTCCACCTGAACTTCTTGAAGAGCCTCCTGAACTTGAAGAAGAGGGTGCACTGTAACTTGATGAACCCGAAGAAGAAGAACTACTCCTTATGGGGGCAGAATAGGTTGATGTACTTGAAGAAGACGATGATCGTACCGATGGCGTATAGACACTTCTAGAAGATGAACTTGAGCGATTGGACGGCGTTGCTACAGCGCTTCTCAGTGTTGAACTTCCGCCTGTACCAGCGCGTACCGTTGCACTACTACGTGTAGGTGTAGTCACCGTTCTTGTGGAGCGGGTAGGGGTAGTAGTTCCTGACGTGCTGCGAGTTTGAGCTTGTCTTACGGTTGGAACAATGGTGTTGCTTCCTCTGTCAATGTTTCCGGAAGTCGTAACTGTCCTTGTACGTGTATCAACACCTGAGATCCGGGTATTAATTGCTGCCGATCTTGTTGTACTTACATTAGACGTGCTTTTAACTGTGCTCCGTAATTCTGCAGGTCTTGTTCTGGTCGAAGTGCTACCTGATGATCTTTCATTATTAGACACAGTGGTAGATCTGCCAACAACAGGACTATAATTTCCTCCGGATATTCTCGTGTTTGTACTTGCAGATGAAACACCGGATGAACCGCCTGATATGGCTCTTCGACGAACTGGTTCACTGTAATTCCTGTTTCGGGAAACGGTGGTATAACTTCCCCAATAATAGGGATAATGATAATAAGGATACCCCCAGCCACCGTAGTAATGCCCGTAATATCCCCCGTAGTATCCATAATACCCTCCGTAATAAGGATATCCCCAATCATAATATCCATAATACCAAGGACTGTATCCTGTCCATCCATAAAAACCATAAGTCCAGGGATTGCTATAATACCAGCTGTGATAAGCATAGGGATTGGTTCTCCAATACCAGCTGCTGTAGCTGTACGGAGCCCAATAGTAATTGTACCAGTAAGGATTGGTCCAGGTGGGTGTTACCCAAGCGTAAGATCCATCAATATAAACGTTCCATCTGGAATCGTCCAAGAAGTATATATCCATATACTGAGGATCGGATATGTGGATAGAAAATTTGGGGTTGTGAAACCTGCGAATTCGTTCTGCATATTCATATTCCATTTCTCCACCCTCGAAACCATTCAGGTAATAACCTTCTTCTTGGTCAATGTCAATGGTTTCTGCCATAGCAATACTGTCATTCATTTCTGACAGGAAATAAACGGTGTCTTGATCCAATACAATTGATTTCCCCTGACTGCTTTCTTTGAAGATAATTTCTTTTGCACCATTTTTGTATCGCGGCTTGTCGGCTTTAACCCTGACTTTTGACACATCTTTATCAGCATCGGCAGGTGTAAAATAAATATCATCCGTTAAGTTTTGAGCAGAAGAGAAAGATAAAAAGCATGTTAATAAAAAACTGACTAAGTAAATTGTTTTCATATTTCCTCCCTTTCTGTGGATATAAACTTTCTTGAAATAATTTTTTATTTGAAAAACGCTTTAATTTCTAGCAATAATTGTACCAAAAACAGGAGATGGTAGCGTCTTAGGTCCAAGAATTCACGGAAGCTATTTTGAATACTAACAGCTCCAAATTATTTACCGTAAAATTAGTGTAATTTTTACAGTTCTGCACATACTTATCGAAATATATCATGTAAATTTGCAAAAATGTTTGTAAAACTCAATTTAGATCAGTAGATAGAATGAACACAAATTATTTGGAATTTACCATTCGGATCACTCCTACAGATGAATACATCAGTGATTTATTAGCTTCTTTTCTGGGTGAGTTAGGCTTTGAAAGTTTTGAAAGAGCAGGGGAGCAGTTGGTCGCTTACATTCGTAAAGATAATTATTCTCAGGAGGCATTTGAGAGCCTGATAAACAGCTTTGAATATGCGGATGTTATCAGTTTTGAATCCAAGGAAATAGAGCAAATCAACTGGAATGAAGCATGGGAAAAGAATTATTTTGAGCCTATTTTGATTGACGATATATGCTTGATACATAGTTCTTTTCACACAAACCTGCCGAATGCGAAGTATGCTATTTTGATAGATCCAAAGATGTCATTCGGAACAGGCCATCACGAAACTACTTCCTTAATGATAGCCGAAATGTTGAAACTTGATCTTTCGGATAAGACTGTATTGGATATGGGATGCGGTACTTCCGTGTTGGCAATATTGGCAGCTAAGAAAGGTGCTAACAGGATCATTGCTATCGATATTGATTCTTGGTGCGTTGAAAACTCCATTGAAAATATTCGAAAAAATAATGCATCTCATATTCAAGTTAAACAAGGGGATGCAAGCTTGTTGAAAGGAAATTATTTTGATGTAATTTTGGCGAACATCAATCGCAACATTCTTTTGCAAGACATGCAACAATACGCCGAAAGTTTAAATTCTAACGGCGTATTATTGATGAGTGGATTTTATGTGGAAGATATTCCTACCCTTGAAAAAGAGGCCCTAAATTTTAATTTGTCCTTGCAAAACTTTCAGAAAAAAAATAATTGGGCTGTAGTCAAGATGATTAAACAGTAAATACTTGTATTAATTCCATACCCGCCTTTATTGCCTGTTCATTCATAGGTAATAAATGGTGATGGCGTTCCGGAAGCGTTTTCTTTAACCCCAGTAAAACATTATCGACTTCAATAATCGGCTTTACTTTCAGCAAGCCGCCCAAAATAATCATATTCATAGCTTTTGTGACATTGTGGGCTATGGAATATTCAGTTGCATTGATTTGGTAGATGTTGATATCTTTTCTGGATGGCATTTTACTTAGGCCATTTCCGTCAAAAATCAAAGTGCCACCCGGTTTAACTAGGTTTTCGAACCTGTCCAAAGATGGCTGATTGAGTGTAATAGCCGTATCATAGGTATTAAGTACCGGTGAACTGATTCTCTCATCACTCAATATTACGGTTACATTGGCTGTGCCTCCTCTTTGTTCCGGACCGTAAGACGGTATCCAACTGACTTCTTTTCCTTGCACCAAACCTGAGTACGCCAGGATTTTACCCATAGACAAAACTCCTTGTCCACCAAAACCGGCAATAATAATTTCTTCTGTCATTTTTTCTCTGTTTGTATTGTATCTTTTATATCCCCTAAAGGATATTGTGAAAACATATTCTCGACCATCCATTTGTTAGCGCCATCCGGTGTCAATTTCCATCCCGAATTACAAGTAGAAACCACTTCAACTATGGATGTTCCTCTGTTCAAAGCTGAATATTCAAAAGCTTTTTTAATTGCTCTTCTGCATTTTTTAACCGCTCCGACTGTATGTACAGCCTGACGGGTTACGTAGCAAACACCATCCAGTCCAGCCAGTAATTTAGGCATATCCAATGGATTACCATCTCTTTCGTACATGCGTCCTTTAGGAGAAGTAGTTGACTTCATTCCCAATAGGGTAGTGGGTGCCATCTGACCACCGGTCATGCCATAAATCCCGTTGTTGATGTAGATGATAACGATATTTTCACCACGATTGCAGGCATGTAAAGTTTCGGCACTACCAATAGCTGCTAAATCGCCATCTCCTTGGTAAGTAAATACATAACGATCCGGCAATAATCTTTTGATTGCAGTCGCCAAAGCGGGAGCACGACCATGTGCCGCTTGTTGCCAGTCAATATCCAAGTACTTATAAGCAAAAACTGCACATCCTACCGGAGCAACACCTATGGTTTGCTCTTGAATATCCAGTTCTTCAATGATATCACCCAAAAGTTTATGCACTACACCATGACTGCATCCCGGACAATAGTGCATGGGCAAATCATTTAAGACCGAGTTCTTTTTATAAACTAAATTTGCCGGATTAACTATATCTGTAACTTTCATAATTTCTTTTCAATTTATTGAATCAACTTATCTTTTAAGGCGTTGAATGCTTCATTTGGTGAAGGAACAACACCACCCATACGACCATAAAACTCAACAGGAACTTTGCCATTAACCGCTAATCGTACGTCTTCTACCATCTGTCCGGCACTTAATTCTACAGAAATAAAACCTTTTACGCGATTTGACAATTCTTTAATTTTTTCAACAGGAAAAGGATAAAGTGTGATGGGACGAAGTAAACCTGCTTTGATACCCTCACTACGAGCGATTTCAACTGCTTTCTGACAAACCCTGGCGGAGATACCGAATGCTACAAACACGTAATCAGCATCCTCACAAGCAATTTCTTCGAACCTTACTTCTTCTTTTTCTAAGATGCGATAACGGGCTTGCAAACGCTTGTTCAAGTTCTCCATATCTTCGCTGAGCAATTCCAAAGAAGTGATGTAATTAGGCTTTTTCCCGTGAGGTTTTCCTAAAGTTGCCCAAGGACATTTTACACGTATTTCATCCTCTGTTAATCGGGATTGATAGGGTGGGAGCACTACCTTTTCCATCATTTGACCAATGATGCCATCAGCCAGCAACATTGTTGGCGTGCGGTATTTAAAAGCCAAATCGAAAGCCAGGACCGTCAAGTCTGCCATTTCCTGAACAGAAGCCGGCGCCAAGGTCGGCATTTTATAATCTCCATGTCCTCCTCCCTTGACTGCTTGAAAATAATCGGCCTGACTGGGCTGTATGGTGCCTAAGCCCGGACCACCACGCATTACGTTCACGATTACACCCGGTAGTTCGGCACCTGCCATATAGGAAATACCCTCTTGCATCAAGCTGACACCGGGACTGGAAGATGATGTCATGGCTTTTTTGCCACAACCGGCAGCACCATAAACCATATTGATGGAAGCAACCTCACTTTCAGCCTGCAACACAACCATGCCGGTGGTATTCCAGGGCTCTAATTCCATCAAGGTTTCCATCACTTCCGATTGAGGGGTAATCGGATAACCAAAATAACCGTCGCACCCGCAACGAATCGCAGCATGAGCAATGGCTTCATTGCCTTTCATCAACATGATTTCCTCAGAATCTTTCTTCATACTCTTACTCTATAAACTGTTATACATGCTTCAGGACATACTTCTGCACAGGCGGAACATCCGGTACAAGCATCAGGATTAACCATATGTGCAAAATTATAACCCTTGGTATTTGCATCTTTCGACAATGTAATTACATCCAAAGGACAAGCAACCACACATAGATCACAGCCCTTACATTTCTGAATATCTACTTTTATTGAACCTACTAATTTTGCCATTTTTATATATTTTCAAAACAGATGTTTTGCACTATTATTCTTTTGAGACGATGATTTCTTAACTATCAACAACTAAAAAACTATCCATTGGATTTTAAAATTTGAAAAATCGGGTACAAAGGAAAGATTTAATTTTGACATACTAAAAATTTTTTTCATCTATTGCATATATTTTTGAAGTCGCAATATTTACAATTATCGTGTAATTGTGTTTGTTTAAAAGGAATCTCCGGGTCAAAAATTTCTTCCACACAGGAAGTTAGTCCGGTAAGGAAATTTTCCTCAACATCGAAATAATTGTCGATGACATTAGGCTCTTTTTCCGGTTTATAAACTATCAGTGGTGAAAAATCTTGATTAAAAATATGTTTTGTATAAATGATTGCCGGCATAATTTGTTTCGATTGAGTCTTCTGTTTATACAAATAACCATAAAGTAATATTTGTAAAACATGAGGTACCTGTTTTTTGGATTCAAGTTCATGGATAAACAAGTCTGACCAATCCTTGAACTCAAGTGAACCACCACCAGTTTTATAATCAATAATTCTGGCAGCCCCATCCTTGGCGTCAACACGATCAATGTACCCCTTCAAATTTACATTACCGTAGCGCGTTTGCAGTCTTGATTTGTATTCCTCCTCTCCACTGATGTAGGTAAAAGGTGTGTGTTTTTTATCGCTCTTCAATACTCCCTTAATGTATTTAAAGATAACTTCTGCAATCAATAAGTCATTACCACGCAACTCTATTATACTGCCGGCAGGTAACTTAAAGGAGAGATATGCAAATGCTTCTGAAATATGGGATTTGATGGTGTCTTCATCCCTGAGTATTGACTCCAACATCTCAGAATGAATGGTCTGATTTACAAAGGGTTGATACAATCGAGCAATGACCCGGTGGAAAATACTCCCAAAAACGTCCGCTTCAAGTTTTTCCGACAATTCGTCCATAGGTTGAATTTTCTCAATATGAGAGAAATAAAATTTCAATGGACACTTTATATAAGTATTGATGCTGCTTGCATTCAATGCTGTGTCACTTTGAGAAGCATCTAAAAATGAGTTGAGCTTTCCTATAATACTTGCATCTTTTTCGATTTGAATGTCATCGTCTGCCCGAATGCTAATATCATAAGTAACTTTTTTTTCAACTATATTTAATTGATAGAGATATTTCAGCTGATGGTAAAAACGACTCACTTCACCGGTGTTACCATCATCAATTCGTGAATCAAAAAGTAAAAATATACGTTTTGCCCTATGGATTAAACGATAAAAATTATAAGATGTAATGGCATCCTGATGTTCGTAAGTTGGTAAGCCAAAGCCTTTTCGAAGATTATAAGGAATAAAGCTATCGGAGAAACTTTTTTTCGGATAAATACCTTCGTTAAAGGAACTGATTATGACGTTCTCAAATTCCAAACCTCGCGTTTCCAGAGCTCCCATGACTTGCAGTCCATCCAATGGCTCACCTACAAAAGGGATTGTGATGCCGGTTGTCAATTGTTTGACCAAGCTGATCAAAGTATCCAACTGCATGCCGATTGCCGGTTCGTACGTTTTCAATATGCCGGACAAGCGATTGACAGTAATGTAATATTGATATAAAAAACCGGATTCTAATTGATAATCCACCGACTTCTCTTTAATTTTTTGCCAGGAACCATAAAGTAATTTAAGAATATTCAGCAAATAATTCAATAAAGTATCATTTCCAACTTCAGGTTGAAAAATAGCTTGTAATAATTCGTGTTGATGCAAAACTTCCGCAGGAACATAAATTAGGTTTTGTTGCCGGATATGCGAGTTGATATTGTTGATAATATCACCACAAACCATGATGATAAACTGATGGTTCAGTACATTAGAGACGGTACGGTGATAAAACTTCACTTCTCCGTCAATTATTTTTTTCCTTTTGTGCAATTCAAAAATATGCTCCATCAATCCCGCTACAGGTGTAAATTGCATGGGATATCCCATAGTAACATTAATCTTGTTGATATGTTCCGGTATAGCATACAACAAAGGCAACAAAAGGTTTTCATCCGGAATAACGACCGCAGTCTCAAGAAATGAATTTTCTTTATTTTCCGGATATAAACTATCAAGGATATGATAGATTTCTTTAGTTTGCCCTACTGAAGAAGGAATCTCAATCAATTCGATCTGCTTGTCGTTAAAAGATTCAATCTGTGGTTTGATTTCATACTTTGATTTAAATTGCCGGGTGTTTTCTTTAAAAAATAAGGATGCCGGATTGTTATTATCCCTCAATTCAGGGGCTTCATAATCCCAGTAAAAATCTGCTTGCTCTTTTTTCTGCAGCTCCGTCATCAATACTTTTTCGCAAGGATTCAGAGCGTTAAATCCAATGAAAACGAATTGTTTATCCTTGAACCAAGATATGTCTTCGTTATTCAACAATTTATCAGTTACCCATTTAGCGATCATGCCTTCATAGCCTAAACCTTCACTTAACAATTCTCTTTTAAACTGTTCATATACAGGAAATAAGACATTCCAGGTGGCAACAAATTGATTGCGTGATTTGTTCCTGCGTGAAGGTTCAAAATCTTTCCAGAATTGTTGAATGGCAAGCACTTGATTTTCAGTAAACACTTCAAAGAATGTATCAATTTCTTTCAACTCACTGATGTTTGTGAAAAGTTGACGAGCGTTAACTCTATGTTTGTCTACTTCGTTAAAATCAGCCAACAACATCTCGCCCCAAAAAGCGAAGGTGTCGAAACTTTCGTTTGATTTGCCGACTGTTTTGTAAATCTTATATAGCTTAAAGAGACTGTTGAGTTTGTCAGCTAACTCTAAGTTTGAAGCCTGTAAAAAACAAGATTCTATGGTGATGATCTCAGGAGAAAATAAAGGCTTTTCTGTGACTTCAGACAAATACTTTTGGAAGAACAAACCTGCACGTCGATTTGGAAAAACAAAGGTAAACGTGTTGAGTTTGTCTTGATGATGTTGATAATATATTGATGCTATGCGATATAGAAATGAATTCATCAGAAAACAACAGATTAAAAATAGCGAACTGCAAATGTAGCAAAAATTATCCTTATCTGCATGCAGAAAAATTCTTAACTTTGCAGCCTGTTTTAGCGAGTAAAAATTATATATGATCGGTACGATAGTCAATACAGTTGCGGTAATAGCAGGGGCAACCATAGGTATTTTGTTTAAAAAGAAAATGTCTGAAAGATTTACCTCAATCTACTTTCAAGCCATTGGATTATTTACCATTGCCATTGGTGTTTCAATGGTTTTTGAATTGAAGCACATATTAATCGTTGTAATAAGTGTAGCTTTGGGTGCTTTGTGCGGAGAGTGGATGAATATAGAGTCTGCAGCAGATAAATTGGGTAATTATCTGAAAGCCAAAATGAAGATAGGAAGTGAAAAATTTACTGAAGGATTGGTGACTTCCTTCCTGTTGTTTTGTATTGGTTCAATGACTATTATAGGTGCCATCCAGGAAGGAACGGGCGTATCTTCTGATTTGTTGTTAACCAAATCTTTGATGGACTTTTTCTCTGCCATCATTTTAGCTTCCGCTTTCGGGATAGGGGTTGCGTTTTCCGCTATACCTTTATTTATCTTTCAAGGAGGAATCACACTATTAGCCATGTGGGCATCTCAAATCTTCACACCTGACATCATTCATGGTTTGACCAATGTAGGTGGAATATTATTAATAGGTTTAGGGGTTAATATTTTGGGAATAAAGCAATTGAGGATTATCAATATGTTGCCGGCCTTGCTGTTTGTTGTGGTTTTTATTTGGATTTTTGTTTAGTACTTGAAAAAATCAACCATATACCCCAAATAATAAAGGGAATACTAAGTAATTGTCCCATGTTAAGGAGCATACCTTCTTCAAAACTTTCCTGGTTGTTTTTGATGAATTCAACAAAGAAACGAGAAAGGAAGATACCTATAAGGAATACACCGAATATCAAGCCGGTACGTTTGTGGGCCTCACGTTTCCAATAGAGCCAATAGGTGACGCCAAAGGTAATCAGACAATAAATGGCTTCATAAATTTGGGTAGGATGCATGGGTGATACTTGATTGTCGCGTACAAAGATAAAACCCCAGGGCAGGGTAGTGGGACCTCCATAAATTTCCGAGTTCATCAAATTACCCAAACGAATCATGGCACCACAGACCGCTACACCAATGACCAGTCTGTCAAATACCCAAATCAGGCCTTTTTTAGAGAATTTTTTATCAAATAAGTAGGTTGATATGACAATCCCTATCGCACCGCCATGGCTGGCCAGTCCGCCTTTCCAAATAAACAAAATTTCTTGTGGATGGGCTAAGTAATAAGCCGGATTGTAAAACAAACAATGGCCGAGTCTCGCACCTATAATGGCTCCCAAAACCGTGTATAAAAACAAACTATCTGTCCATTTGTCGGGTAATTTTTCATGCTTGAATATTTTTTGGGTGATGACCAAGGTAAACCAAATGCCCAATGCCCAAAGCAAACCGTACCATCTGACATGAATATTACCTAAACTAAATAGTACCGGATCAACGTCCCAAATGATATAATTCAGCATACTGTTTAATTTTTATATGTGTTTTTATGCCTTGCCGCATTTATCTACCATGACAATGTTTGTATTTTTTACCGCTTCCGCAGAAACAAGGTTCATTACGTCCGGGTTTTTTCTCCGCCTGAATGGGTTCTGTCCTCTGATTTTCGCGTGTATCTTGTTTGGTAGGATCCTGACCGGGGCTGTATTCGTCTTTTTGGGTTCTGTAGCGACTTAAATCCAGGCGTTGAGCAAGACGTGCTTCCCTGACTTGTTCAGGCTCACGCACAGGAATTTGCCCGCGCATAAGTATAGATACCACCTTTCTGTTCATCGATTCGATCATTTCTTTGAACAAACCGAAAGACTCCAATTTATAAATCAAAAGCGGATCTTTTTGTTCATACGAAGCTGTTTGAACCGAATTACGCAATTCATCCAACTGACGTAAATGTTCTTTCCACTCATCATCAATAACATGCAATAAAATTTGCTTCTCGAACGAGCGTACAATTTCTTTGGCTTTCGTAGAGTAAGCAGTCTCTAAATGGGCAGAAATATTATATATGCGCTTTCCATCGGTTATAGGTACCAATATATTTTCGTATTGTTGCCCCTGTTTTTCATATACCTGTTTAATCACAGGATACGCAATATCAGCCAACTTATCCATCTTCCGGTTGAAGGAAGTCAAAGCTTCTTCTGCGACCTTCCCGGATATATCACTAACTCTTCCGGAAATAAACTGTTCCTCTTCAACAGGAGCATTGATCGCGAAATTTCTAAGTAATTCTTCTTCGAAATAGGCATAATCCTGGATGTCTTTTGCATTTTCGACGATGTTGTCAGAGAGATCATAAATCATATTTGTAATTTCTACCCCGATTCTTTCACCCATTAAAGCGTGTCGGCGTTTTGAATAGACCACTTCTCTTTGAGAATTCATCACATCATCATATTCCAACAGTCGTTTTCGAATGCCAAAGTTATTTTCTTCTACTTTTTTCTGGGCGCGTTCGATAGATTTTGAGATCATAGAATGTTCAATCATTTCGCCTTCTTTGAAACCTAATCTGTCCATCACCGATGCTATGCGCTCAGAACCAAATAAACGCATCAAGTCATCTTCCAAGGAAATAAAAAACACCGAAGAACCCGGATCTCCCTGACGACCGGCACGACCTCTCAGCTGACGGTCAACGCGACGGCTTTCGTGACGTTCAGTGCCGACGATAGCCAGTCCGCCCGCTTTTTTTACTTCCGGACTTAATTTGATATCCGTACCACGACCCGCCATATTGGTCGCAATGGTTACAGTACCACTTTGTCCGGCTTCTGCAACGATATCAGCTTCTCGCTGATGTAATTTAGCATTCAGCACATTATGTTTGATCCTTCTTGCTGTCAACATCCTGCTTAACAACTCGGAAATTTCCACAGAAGTCGTACCTACCAATACCGGGCGTCCGGCCTTAATAAGGTTATCAATCTCTTCAATAACAGCGTTATATTTCTCGCGTTTGGTCCTGTATACGCGGTCCTCCATGTCGTCCCTTGCTATGGGCTTATTGGTAGGAATAACCACTACATCTAATTTGTAGATATCCCAGAACTCACCGGCTTCAGTTTCAGCAGTACCCGTCATACCGGCCAACTTGTTGTACATCCTGAAATAATTTTGCAGGGTGATGGTAGCAAAAGTTTGTGTTGCCGCTTCTATCTTCACGTTTTCTTTAGCTTCAATCGCCTGATGCAAACCGTCTGAATAGCGACGCCCCTCCATGATACGCCCTGTCTGTTCATCTACAATTTTCACCTTGTTGTCCAGCACCACGTATTCAACATCCTTTTCAAAAAGCGTATAAGCTTTTAATAATTGATTTATAGTATGTACACGTTCTGATTTGATGGCATAATTTTGATGAATTTCATCTTTCGCAGCTTGTTTTTCAGTAGGGGAGAGGGAGGTGTTCTTTTCTAATTCGGCGATTTCACTACCCACGTCCGGTAACACAAAGAATTTCGGATCTTCTGAGTTCCCGGTTATTAAATCTATTCCTTTGTCCGTCAAATGAATTCCTCTGTTCTTTTCATCTATCACAAAATACAGAGGGTCAGTGGCAATGTGCATGTTTTTATTTTGCTGTTCCATATAGAACTCTTCAGTTTTCAAGAGTTGGGCTTTGATGCCTGGTTCACTTAAAAACTTGATCAGTGGAGTGTTTTTAGGTAATCCTTTGTAAGAACGAAACAAAGCCAATGCACCTTCTTCTCGTTTCTTTTCATCTTCAGATTTCATCAACTCCTTTGCTTCAGCCAAGTATCTAGTTGCCAGTGTTTTTTGGGCGGTAACTAATTTTTCTACTTTCGGACGTAAATCGTCAAAAAGCTGGTCGTCACCCCGAGGTACGGGACCAGAAATAATTAACGGAGTACGTGCATCATCCACCAAAACTGAGTCAACCTCATCCACAATGGCATAATTATGCTTTCTTTGCACCAAATCCTCCGGATGTATAGCCATATTATCCCGAAGGTAGTCGAAACCAAATTCATTATTGGTACCGAATGTAATATCAGCAAGATAGGCCTGACGACGCTCTTCGGAATTAGGCCTGTGTTTGTCAATGCAGTCCACAGACAAGCCGTGGAACATATACAAAGGACCCATCCATTCAGAGTCACGTTTAGAAAGATAGTCATTCACAGTCACCACATGCACGCCGAGTCCGGTCAAAGCATTTAGAAAGACGGGTAGGGTAGCCACCAGTGTTTTTCCCTCACCGGTAGCCATTTCTGCAATTTTTCCTTTGTGCAAAACCGCACCACCGAAAAGTTGCACATCATAATGTACCATATCCCATTTGATCATGTTTCCTCCGGCAGACCACTCGTTTTTGTAGATGGCAGTATCGTCTTCTATAGATACAAAATCGTGTTTTACAGCCAACTCCCGGTCGAACTGAGTAGCTTTAACCCTAATTTCTTTATTTTCAGTGAATCTGCGAGCCGTATCTTTAATTACGGCAAAGGCATCCGGAAGGATATCTTCCAAAATCTTTTCATTTTTAGAAATTACTTCTTTCTCCAACTTATCAATTTCATTATAAATTTTTTCAAGTTGATGAATTTCCGTTTCTTCCACAGATGCTTTCAGTTCTTCAATACGAGAAATGTCGGCAGCAGTATAATCCCTGACTTTCTTTTTCAGATCTTCGGCAAAAGCTCTTAACTCATCATTGGATAACTGAACGACTGTTTCGTACGCTTTTTTGGTTCTGTTTACACAGGGTTCAATTTCCTTCAAGTCGCGCTGCGCTTTGTTACCAAAGATTTTTTTGATGATATCGTTGAATGTCATTTTTTTATTGTTTTTCAGTTTCTATTTTGAAGCACAAAGGTAATATTTTTTGAACGTTTTATACTTATAAATTTTGTTTTTCTTCTTGATTGACAGTATGACCTTGCCCGATAAGCTGAAAAGGAGGTCTCACTCTTAAACTTTTCGTTCAAGCAAAAAAAACGAAGTAGGGTATGGTAAACCATTCATTTTTAATTACTTGATTAGTAAATGTCAGTCATTTTTCTATTATTTTTTTAACAAAAACATGTTAAATTATTGCTTTTATATAAACTTTTTTTACCTTTGTCTTCTTATATATGAATGAAGTTGCTTCATTTGTTATGTATGACTTAAAACAATATTCATGTCCTCTAAAAAAACACATAAAAAAATGAATGGAGATGGTTCTAAAAAAGAAAACTACAGGAATGACGATTCACCAATTCTAATTCCTAAGATCAGTTTTGTTGAAGGTTATATCAAATCTCACAAGGCAATTCGCATTGAGTGTAACTTCAACGGTACAATTTTCACCAATAATCGGGTGATTGTTGATAGTTCGTCACAAATAACGGGTGATATTATTTGCTCGGAATTGCTTTTGGAAGGAACTGTTGTTGGCAACATTTTTTGTGTAGGGCGTGTGTCCATGAATAAAGGTGCCCGCGTTATCGGAAAAATCTATACAGCAACATTTACAAACGAGCAAGATACTAACTTACAATGTGTTATTCAGATTCCCAAACCTGAATCTATTTCAGAAGCTAAAGGAATTCTCGAAAACTTGAATATGGATACCGGTTTATCTGTTGATCCGATTTTGACTCAAATTCGTGATTTATTTTACGAAAGTGCTTATGCACGTAGAACAAATCCGGACAAAGAAATTATCAATAAATTTACCGAGCAGCAAGAAATTACGGAAGTTCCCAAAAAACCGGCAGTCAAAAAGGAAGAACCACAGGCTGCTACCGTTGATGATGTCCAGAAGTAATTATTAAAATATTTACGCTCAAATAGCTAAATCGTCCAAACTCGCAACTTCGTTGCTCAGGCAAGGACGATTTATTTTGTCTTATATTTTTTCTACTGATTAATATTTTCAATACAATCCTCATACACAGAAACTTAAATTAAAAAAGCACCGATGTTTGAATCACGGCGCAAACATAAACAAAACATTTGAATTTTCCTATAATTTATATTATGTCAAATAGGA
>JAAYQF010000100.1 GCA_012519425.1 Bacteroidales bacterium
AACGTCTTTTCCCTGCAAATGTTTGATGGTTTGTTCATTTGCCAACACAGTTTGTTCTATGGCTGACTTGTCCATATCTGCCGCAAGTTCCATGGTGAAGCGTACCTTGCCGTTGAAAGATATGGGGTATTTAATCATCGATTCAACTAAATAATCTTCATTGCAAACGGGAAAACTTGCATCAAAAATCGTATGTTCATTACCCAAAGCTTGATAAAGTTCTTCAGCAATATGTGGCGCAAAAGGGGCAAGCAAAATCACAAAAGGTTCTAAAATTGACTTTTTGCTGCATTGAAGACTTGATAGTTCATTGATACAGATCATAAAAGCAGAAACGGAGGTGTTGAATGAGAAGTTTTCAATATCGTATCTGATTTTCTTGATGGTTTTATGCAGAATTTTTAACTCTTCAGCCGAAGGTTCTTCATCGTTCAGCAATAGTTCTCCGTCTTTATAAAATAAAGACCACAAGCGTTTTAAAAATCTGTGTACACCATCAATGCCGTTGGTGTCCCATGGTTTGGATTGCTCCAAAGGTCCCAGGAACATTTCATACAAACGCAAGGTGTCGGCACCATATTTTTCAATGATATCGTCCGGATTTACTACATTAAACATCGATTTCGACATTTTTTCTATTGCCCATCCGCAGATATATTGCCCATCTTCCAGGATAAATTCAGCATTTTCAAACTCAGGATTCCAGCTTCTGAATTTTTCAATATCCAAATAATCGTTATGTACAATATTTACGTCCACGTGCATCTGCATGGTCTCGTATTTATCTTTCAAATTATATGAAACAAATGTAGGTGCCGGTTTTTCCCCTTCGGATGTTTGAGGGGGTTTTTCTATCACCCTGTACACAAAATTACTACGCCCCTGGATCATCCCCTGATTGATCAGTTTCTTAAAGGGTTCCGCTTCGCAAACCATTCCCAAATCATATAGGAATTTATTCCAGAAACGACTGTAAATCAAATGACCGGTAGCATGTTCCGTTCCGCCTATGTATAAATCCACATTGCGCCAATATTCATTGGCTTCCTTGCTTACCAGGGCCTGGTCGTTTTTGGGATCCATATAGCGCAGGTAATAGGCTGAAGAACCTGCAAAGCCGGGCATGGTGTTGAGTTCCAAGGGATAGCCATCTTCTGTTTGCCAGTTTTTAGCCCTGCCCAGAGGAGGTTCACCCTTTTCTGTTGGCAGGTATTTATCAACCTCGGGCAAAATTAGTGGCAGCTTACTTTCGTCTAACACATAGGGCGTGTCATCTTTATAATACACAGGAAAAGGCTCTCCCCAGTAGCGCTGACGACTGAAAATGGCATCGCGCAGGCGGTAGTTCACTTTGACTTTTCCAATGCCTTGCTCCTCCACATATTGGTTGGCTTTGCTGATTGCCTCGTTAACGGTCAGACCGTTTAAAAAACCGGAATTCATCATGATGCCTTCTTTGGCGTCGAAGCTTTCTTCCGATATGTCACATCCTTCTATCAAAGGAATAATGGGCAAATCAAAATGCCTGGCAAAAGCATAGTCGCGGCTATCGTGTGCAGGTACTGCCATAATAGCTCCGGTACCGTAGCCCGCTAAGACATAATCGGAAATCCAGATGGGGATAACGGTTTTGCTGACCGGATTGATGGCATAGGAACCGGTGAAAACACCGGTTACTTTTTTGTCAGTCAATCTGTCACGCTCAGTACGTTTTTTGGTTTCTTCCAAATAGTTTTGCACGGCCACTTGTTGTTCAGGTGTAGTGCAAACATCTACCAATTCACTTTCAGGAGCCAATACCATAAAGGTAACTCCATAAATGGTGTCGGCACGTGTGGTGAAAATATCAAAGCTGATGTCTTTGTCTTTTAGGAAAAACTTCATCTCGGCACCCTCGCTTCTGCCTATCCAGTTTCGTTGCGTTTCTTTTAAAGAATCCGTCCAGTCGATGGTGTCCAGTCCGTCTAACAATCTTTGAGCATAAGCAGAAACACGCAAGTTCCACTGGCGCATGACTTTTTGTTCGACCGGATGACCACCACGTATAGAGTAGCCCTCGCTGACTTCATCATTTGCAAGGACGGTACCCAGCGCAGGACACCAATTGACTTTCGTGTCAGCGAGATAAGCGATTCGGTAATTTAATAAAATTTCCTGCTGTTCCTTTTCAGATTTTGTTTTCCATTCTGAAGCGGAAAAATCCAAAGGATGGGATTGATGAGCTTGTAAACCCTCGGTGCCGCGCGTTTCTAAATGTTTTACCAAATTGGCAATCGGAACTGCCTTCTCTTGTTTGGTATCATAATAATGATTGAACATTTGAATGAAAGCCCATTGTGTCCAGTGATAATAATCCGGTTCGCTGGTGCGTATCTCTCTGTCCCAATCGTAGCTAAATCCAATTTTATCCAATTGTTCGCGATAGCGCCTGATGTTTTGTTCGGTGGTAACAGCAGGGTGCTGCCCGGTTTGTATGGCATATTGCTCAGCCGGTAGTCCATATGCATCATAACCCATAGGGTGAAGTACGTTGAAGCCGTTTAATCTTTTGTAGCGACTGTAGATGTCTGAAGCGATATATCCGAGCGGATGTCCCACATGTAAACCCGCCCCTGACGGATAGGGGAACATATCCAATACATAGAATTTAGGCTTGTCAAGATCGATTTCAGTTTTATAAGTTTTATTTTCCTCCCAGTATTTCTGCCATTTGGCTTCAATTTCTTTAAAAATGTATTCCATGAATTGTGCTTAAAATAATAAACGTGCAAAATTAATTAAAATAATTGACTATTTTTGCGGATTAAACCCGTTTAAGAGATTTAAGAGATAAATGTCTCATTTAAGAAGCACTATCGAGTTCCATGTTCCGGAGCCTACTTTGCGCCGATTGCCCTGGTATTTGGCTTTTGCAAAATTGGCTTTACAGCAGGGTGAATCATTCCTGTCTTCAACCCGCATTGCAAAAAGTATTGCTGTGGATCCTTCGATGGTTGCCAAAGATTTGTCATTTGTCAAAATATCGGGCAGGACGCGTGTCGGTTATGATGTCAATGAGTTGGTCGCGGTGTTGGAGCATTTTCTTGGTTTTACGGATTCGCATCAGGCTTATCTTTTTGGAGTAGGTAATTTGGGCGGTGCCCTTATGCATGACAACGGGCTACAGCAATTCGGCATGGAAATCAAGGCGGGATTTGATGTCAGGCAAGAATTGACGGGGACCTCCATCAATCACATACCCATCCATCATATTGATAAATTTGCTGAACTTCAGCAACAAACCGGTATCCACATTGGGATACTGACCGTTCCGGTAGACAAGGCACAAGATGTGTCGGATATCATGGTGAAGGGTGGCATCAAAGCCATTTGGAATTTTACGCCTTATAGAATTGTCGTTCCTGATAATGTAATTGTACAAAATACTTCCATATATGCCCATCTTGCCGTGATGTATAATCGCTTGAATGCGCTGAAAGAACTTGACTTATAGCCCTATGAAAATTTTAGCGATAGGACAAAATTACGTTGAGCACAACAAGGAGCTAAATCAAGCCCATCCGGAAGAGCCTGTGGTGTTTATGAAACCGGATACGGCGATACTAAGAAAGAACAGACCCTTTTATATTCCCGATTTTTCCAATGATCTGCATCATGAAGTGGAATTGATCGTCAAAATCAATCGGCTCGGCAAAAATATAGCAAAAAAATTTGCACATCGTTATTATGCTGAAATTGGTCTTGGGGTAGATTTTACGGCACGTGACATTCAGCAAAAATTGAAAGAAAAGGGTTATCCCTGGGAGATAAGTAAAGCATTTGATAATGCTGCTGTAATCGGAGATTTTATGTCTGTGACAGAAATTAAAGATGTGCAGAATATCGATTTCCGCCTTGATGTGAATGGAAAAACTGTCCAAAAAGGAAATTCGAAAGACATGATTTTTTCGATTGATGAATTCATTGCATATGCCAGTCGGTTTTTTACTTTTAAAATCGGAGATATTTTATTTACAGGTACTCCTTCCGGTGTCGGACCGGTGAAAATTGGCGATAGGTTAGAAGGATATATTTTTGATCGGAAAATGTTTGATTTTAAAATTAAATAATGTTAGGAATTTTTAATTCAAACAACAATAGACAACGTATCACGTTTATTAAAATGTATTTTGAGGTGATTGACTTTATACGTATAAAATCTATGTTTAACTTTGAGAAAATTATAGCTTCTCTGCTTTTTATTTTGTTGGGGTTCAGTCCTCACCATACTTATGCAGGGATACATTCATATAAAGGAAATTCTGTGTTGGCTGATGGTAAGTTTGTAAAAATCAGGATTGAAGAATCCGGGGTTTACAAGTTAACTTTTGAAGATTTGAGAGATATGGGCGTGAATAATCCCGCTAATGTCAAAATTTTTGGATACGGTGGTGCGCTCTTGAGTCAAAACTTTCTTCATCCCAAGATTGATGATCTGCCCGAGATAGCCATTCATATGGAGAAGGGAAGTGATGACGAGTTTAATGCAGGGGATTATATCTTGTTTTACGCACAAGGAGTTAATTCGTGGAAATATGATGCAGCCCGGCAGATGTACATGCACACCCTCAATCATTATTCAACCCACGGTTATTACTTTGTTACGTCAGATGATGTGGGAACGGGACGCAAAATTGAAAAGAAGGATTATGATTTGCCTTCAGGAGGTTCTTTTGTAGAAGTCAACGATTTTATAGATTTTGCTGTACATGAAAAGGAATTAGTTAGTTTGACAAGTTCCGGTAAAGTGTTTTACGGTGAAACTTTTGGGGATATGCTTTCGTTGGATTTAAAGTTTTCATTCCCCAACATCGTAACAGATGATAATTCAGTGAAAGTAAGATTGGATGTAGCTGCCAATTCAACCGCGCCATCCACTTTCAATCTGAGTTTGAATTCCAAGCAAACAAAGAGCTTGAGTGTAGCGGAAAAGTCCAAGGACCACTATGAAAAAGGGAAAGGGGCAAATGGCTTTTTCACGTTTAAACCTGAAGCAGACGTTCAAAATTTTAGGCTCACGTATGATAAATCTGCTGCAAATTCAAGGGGATATCTTAATTACTTGGAAGTTAATGCAAGAAGAGCTTTGAAAATGACCGGCAAGGTGATGCGTTTTCAAAATCCTGATCATTTAGGTAGTGCTAATTATAGCAAGTTTACCCTGAGTGATGCAACATCTAATACACAAGTCTGGGATATTACCGATCATACCAATATCAGTCGTGTTAATGCTGAAGTGAACGGTGGCACCTTAAGTTTTTACGACTCCAATCAATCCAACAAAACTTATTTAGCCCTTGATCCGGGTGCTGCTGCGTCATTCCCCAAACCAGAAGTTGTAGGAGTTGTTCCCAATCAGGACTTACACGGCATGCTTCCGGCAGATATGCTGATCATCACACATCCCAATTTTTTATCACAGGCAAAAAGATTGGCAAATGAACATAATAACAGGGGAGAAATTACTGTTGAAGTAGTAACTACCGAACAGGTTTACAATGAGTTTTCCTCCGGAACGCCGGATGCTACTGCTTATCGGTGGGTATTGAAAATGTTGTATGACAGAGCCAATGAATCAGGCGATTTGACCAAACGTCCCGGTTTTTTACTGTTGTTTGGAAGAGGTTCTTACGATAACCGCAAAATACTGAGATCTTCAGGAGAACCATTTGTACTAACCTATCAGGCGGAGAATTCTTTGGTGGAAACAGAATCGTACGTTACCGATGATTATTTTGCTTTTCTCAAAGATACAGACGGTGACAATGTGCCGGCGCATTCCCTGGACATTGGCGTTGGAAGATTTCCGGTCAGCACCTTGCAGGAAGCCACTGATGTGGTAACCAAGACCATCAATTATATGAAGGATGAGAACCGTGGAATCTGGAAAAATCAACTTTGCTTTTTGGCTGATGATGGGGACGATGCCCTGCATGCTAAACAAGCAGAAGTTGTTGCATTGAGCGTGGCAGCAAACAATCCGGCTTTTCAGATCACAAAAATTTATTTGGATGCATATCAGCAAATAATCAATGCCAGCGGTGAGACTTATCCTGTTGCTCGTACCCAGTTTCATAATTTGTTGAGAAACGGTATGTTCGTTCTCAATTTTACCGGCCATGCCGGTACGGCAGGCTGGACAAACGAGCAAATTTTAACAACCACGGACGTTAGGACGTTATCTAATAAAAATTTGCCTTTATGGGTCGCAGTGACTTGTAATTTTTTACAATTTGATTTGCCGTCTATTTCAGCCGGTGAACGGGTGTTGTTAAATCCGGTTGGTGGTGGTGTCGGTATTTTCTCGGCTACCCGTCCGGTATATGCTTCACAGAATTTGAATATCAACAAAGAGGTTAATCATTTTCTGTTTTCAAAAGACGATAACGGAGAGTATTTGAGGGTGGGTGAAGTATTTAGAAGAGCGAAAAACAGGCTTGGCAATGAAATCAACAAATTATCCTACGTATATATGGGTGATCCGTCCATAAGATTGAATTATCCCGGTAAGTATGGGTATAAGGTTGTAACTGACAAAATCAATGGTGTAGCCGTGCAGGGCAATGATACTTTGCGGGCCTTGTCAGTAGTAAGAATAGAGGGCCATATTGCGGATGAAGATAACAGTCTTGTCAATGATTTTAACGGCTTTTTAAATGCAACAATTTATGATAAAGTTCAGAGCGTTACAACGTTGAATAACGACAACAACAAAAATGGCGTGATCACTTATGATGACCGTCTGAACAAATTATTTTCCGGGGCTGTTCAAGTCGAAGACGGACGGTTTGAGCTGGTGTTCATGTTGCCTAAAGATATCAAATACAATTACGGAACGGGTCGGATTAACTACTATGCAGCCTGTGAAGATAACGGATATGAGGCACAAGGATATTTTGAAAACTTCTATGTGGGTGGAACAAATCCGGATATTGATCCATTGATAGAATTTGATGAAGAGGGTCCTGATATTCAAATGTATCTGAACAGTCCGGTATTTAAGTCAGGCGATAAGGTAAACGAAACACCCCTTTTCATGGCCCATGTAAGCGACATAAGTGGTATCAATCAGGTTGGAAGCGGCATTGGACACGATATTACGTTGATTGTTGACGAAGATCCGGAGCAGTTTTATATACTTAATGATTTCTATCATTCTACTGAAAATGATTATACGCAAGGGACAGTCAGGTTTAAACTTCCTGAATTACGCCCGGGGAAACATACGCTTACATTTAAAGTGTGGGATTTACAAAACAATTCATCAAGTGATACCATTGAATTTGAAGTGGTGAGAGGATTAGAACCAGTGATTTTTGATGTATTTAATTATCCCAATCCGGTAAAGGCTTCTACCAAATTTGTCATACAACATGATCGTCCCGAATCGGTACTTGATACTAAAATTGACATTTTCGATTTAGCGGGACGCCTGATATGGAGCATATCGCAATCAACATTGGATGAGATTACATGGAATGTAACGGATTCTGAGGGCAGATCACTACCGACAGGCGTTTACCTGTATCGTGTTAGCATAAGTTTGGATTCCAAAACAGTACATTCCAAAATCAAAAAATTAATTGTAGTAGAATAAGCCTGTTCGGGCAATAAAATGACATTTTTACGTTAATGTGTTTTAATGAATAGTATATAGTTTCTAACATCATAAATAAAAGAAATTCTGTAACAATGAGAAAGTTTGCAACTCTTTTTGTCTTTTTGTCAGTAACGTCCTTATGCGTTTTTTCGGAAGAAGAACCTCAGAATCACCCGATTCATATCGCTGTCCCCTCACTCACTATTTCTCCGGAAGCCCGTGGTGCAGGTATGGGTGATGTAGGAGCGGCCACCACTGCTGATGTAAGTTCACAGTTTTGGAATCCGGCAAAATATGTGTTTATCGAAAGTAATGCAGGGATGTCATTTTCTTTTACGCCATGGTTGAGAAAATTGGTGGATGACATCAATTTATCTTATTTGGTTGGTTATTGGAAATTTAATGAGAAACGGGCTTTGAGTGCATCCTTGCGATATTTCTCTTTGGGTGAAATTGTGATGTATGACTGGTCAGGTAACGATTGGGGGTCTGCGTATCCGAATGAGTTGGCTGCAGACGTGGCTTACTCACAAAGGTTGTTTGAGAATTTTTCGGCGGCAGTGGCTTTACGGTTTATTTATTCTGATTTGAATAATGGCATAAATATGTCCGGAGGTACTGAAGTGTATCCGGGTATTGCTGTCGCGGCAGACGTCGCAATGTATTACAGACTGCCCATACAGGTGTACTCGGGCGATGCCAATTGGGCTTTAGGTTTTAATCTGTCCAATATAGGTTCTAAAATAACCTATGACAAATCTGCATCCAGCAGTTTTATTCCTACCAATTTGCGGTTGGGGACCTCGTTCGATTATCCGATTGATGAATACCAGCGTATTTCCATTAATGCAGATGCTTATAAGTATCTCGTTCCCACAGTAGATTATTTAAAAACTGCTGATAATAGAAATTATTACAACGATATGACTGCCTTACAAGGAATGATATCGTCGTTTTATGATGCACCGGGTGGATTCAAAGAAGAGATGCAGGAAATAACCTGGTCTGCAGGTGCAGAGTATGCCTATAACAATCAGTTCTTTGTTCGCGCCGGATATTTCAATGAACATGCGTACAAAGGGAACCGTAAATTTTTTACGGCCGGAGCCGGATTTAAGCTGAATGTGTTCCAATTGGATGCCTCTTATGTAGTATCGATTGCGCAAACAAATCCGCTTGATCAGACTTTGAGATTCTCCTTGTCGTTTGATTTGTATGGTTTACAGAACCTGATTCGTTAATTACCGGTCTCGTTTGTCCCGGTTCATATACAAATGAATATTCGTGTAGGATTTGGATATGACGTTCATCAGTTTGCTCCTTCCCGTGAATTGTGGTTAGGGGGAGTTCAAATTGATTGCCATTTGGGTTTGGCGGGTCACTCGGATGCTGATGTGCTGATACATGCCCTCTGCGATGCCCTTTTGGGTGCCGCTAATTTGCGCGATATAGGCTATCATTTCCCTGATACGGCAGCTGAATATAAAAACATCGATAGTAAATTATTGCTGAAAAAAACTATGCAATTGCTGAGATCGAAAGGCTGGGAATTAGGTAATGCTGACTGTACTATTTGTGCTGAAGTACCCAAGCTCAATCCTCACATTCCTGCCATGCAGAATACCTTGTCTGAGATCATGGCTGTCTCACCCGATCAAATTTCTATCAAAGCCACCACGTCCGAAAAAATGGGTTTTGTCGGACGCAGGGAAGGCATCGCTGCTTATGTGGTGGTGTTGGTGACCGGCATTTAGTTTTTCTTCGTTTCTTTTCCACGCAAAAGGTATAAATCTTTCACATTTTACCTTTTGCATCTCAAAAGATTGTATTTTCGCGGCAATTCTGTTTGTTTAAAAATAACACCGTATTAACTATGTTAGTAAAAACCTATGGAGCTGCCGTGCAAGGTATTACTGCGACCATTGTGACCATTGAAGTCAATATCAGTCAGGGCATCCGATTTTTAATTGTTGGCTTACCTGATAATGCAGTCAGGGAAAGCCATGAAAGAATTGCCTCGGCTCTTGCTTTTTCAGGGAAAAGATTACCCGGGAAACAAGTAGTCATCAATATGGCACCGGCAGATATCAGAAAAGAAGGATCTGCCTATGATTTACCTTTAGCCGTGGGCATTATGGCTGCATCCGGTCAGATAAAATCCGATTCGATTGAACAGTTTGTGATCATGGGAGAATTGTCCCTGGACGGAGGTATGAAATCCATCAAAGGAGCGTTACCCATAGCCCTTAAAGCCAAGGAAGAAGGGTATAAAGGTTTGATCGTTCCCCGGCAGAATGCCGGAGAAGCTGCAGTTGTAAGTGGCATCGATGTTTATGGAGTCCAAAGCCTTACGGAAGTAATCACATTCTTGAATGACAATACTTCATTACAACCTTTAAGGGTAAACACAGATGAATTATTTCAAGATGCACATGATTGTTTGGAAATTGATTTCTCGGATGTGAGGGGGCAGGAAAATGTGAAGCGGGCATTGGAGGTGGCGGCTGCCGGTTCGCACAACATTATTTTGATAGGACCACCCGGTGCAGGTAAGTCGATGATGGCAAAGCGATTGCCGACTATTATGCCACCTATGACCTTAGAGGAAGCATTGGAAACAACCAAGATCCATTCTGTGTTGGGATGCATGGAAAACAGTTCTGCTTTGATAGCACAGCGCCCGTTTCGCAGTCCGCATCACACCATATCGGATGTTGCCCTGGTGGGAGGAGGTGCTTTCCCGCAGCCGGGTGAAATATCATTGGCACACAACGGAGTGTTGTTCTTGGATGAATTGCCGGAATTTAAACGTACCGTGTTAGAAGTGATGCGACAACCTTTAGAAGACAGAAAAATTACCATTTCACGAGCAAAATTCACAGTTGATTTTCCTGCCAGTTTTATGTTGGTGGCTTCCATGAATCCCTGTCCCTGCGGCTTCTATAACCATCCTGAAAAGACCTGTGTATGTCCTTCCGGAACAGTTCAAAAATATTTGAGCAGGATTTCGGGACCACTTTTAGACAGGATAGACATACACATAGAAATTGTACCGGTTCCTTTTGAAAAATTATCCGAAAGGCGGGATGCAGAAAAAAGTGAACAGATCAGAGAGCGGGTCAAGCGGGCAAGGTTAATCCAGGAAGAGCGCTTTAAAAACGTGGAAGGCGTCTATTGTAATGCACAGATGACTACAAAATTGCAGAAAAAATATGCTGTAATAGATAAAGCCGGGACAGAATTATTGAAAAATGCCATGAAAAGATTAAATTTGTCAGCTCGTGCATATGACAGAATTTTAAAAGTATCGAGAACCATTGCAGATCTCGAAAATTCCGAACAAATATGTACCCATCATATAGCAGAAGCCATCAACTACAGAAATTTAGACAGGGAAGGGTGGGCAGGATGAAAAATCTTCTGTATTTTTGTTCGGCGAGCTGAATTTTAATCGGATTATTTCAATAAACTGTTTTAACCATTTTACCATGAGAGCAAATTCTTTTCGTTTTTTGTTGATTTTGTGTTTTCTTTCTGTTTCTACTTTTATGGTATCAGCAACTACCATCAACTTGCAGGGTGAGTGGCGGTTTGATATCGACCGTAATGATGTGGGTGAAAAAGAACAGTGGTACGCTAAAAAATTAAGTGATAAAATTTATTTACCCGGATCGATGGCGGAAAATCGCAAGGGTGATGAAGTGACACTCCATACGCAATGGACAGCCAGTATTTACGACAGTTCTTTCTTTTATAACCCTCGCCTGGAAAAATACAGGGTGCAGGAAAACCTGAAATTGCCCTTTTGGCTGACACCTGTAAAGTATTATGTGGGAGCAGCCTGGTATCAGCGGGATGTTGTTCTTACTCCGGAGATGTTGAAGGGTAGGGTGTTTTTGTTTTTGGAACGTCCGCATACAGAGACCCGTCTGTGGGTAAATGCCAGGGAAGTAGGGATGCAAAACTCTTTATCGGTCCCACATATTTTCGAGATCACTTCTTTCCTGAAAAAAGGCAACAATCAACTTACCATTTGTGTGGATAACCGCACCAAAGACATTGATGTGGGAAAGGACTCGCACAGCATCACCGACCAGACACAAGGTAACTGGAACGGCATAGTCGGTAAGATTGAATTGAAATTTACGCCGAAAACCTATATTGAAGATTTGCAGGTTTATCCGGATTTAGCCGGTAAAAAAGCCTTGGTGAAAATCAAACTGGAAGGCGATCAGGCAGCAGGTACGCTGGAACTGAAAGCGCATAGCTTTAACAGTAATTTGGTTCATCAAACCGAAACCATACAAAGAAAATTTACGACCGCGGAGGCTAAGGATATGATTGAGATTGAACTGCCCATGGGTGAGAATTTCCTGACCTGGGATGAGTTTCAGCCGAATCTTTACAAATTAACTGCAACGCTCAGTACTAAAAAAGGAGTTGATGTCAAAGAAACACAATTTGGGATGCGTGAAATTACCATCGACGGAAAATCTTTTTATGTAAACGGCCGGAAGACCATGTTGCGGGGAACGGTGGAAAATTGTGTTTTTCCGCTTACCGGCTATGCCCCCATGGATGTGGCATCCTGGGAGCGGGTGTTTGAGATTTGCAAGAATTACGGACTCAACCACATGCGTTTTCATTCATATTGCCCGCCTGAAGTAGCCTTGATTGCTGCCGATAAAACAGGTTTTTACCTTCAGCCCGAAGGACCAACCTGGCCGAACCACGGTTCTTCCCTGGGTGACGGCCGTCCGGTGGATGAGTACTTGTGGAAGGAAGCTCAGCGTATTGTCAAACGTTACGGGAACTATCCTTCTTTTGCTATGTTTGCCATTGGCAATGAACCGCGCGGCCGCTGGGTTGCCTGGGTGAGTAAGTTTGTGGACTATTGGAAGGAAACCGATACCCGGCGGGTATATACCGGTGCGTCCGTAGGTGGAAGCTGGGCATGGCAGCCTAAAAGTCAGTTTCACGTGAAAGCCGGAGCACGTGGATTAGAGTGGAGTCGTACCTTGCCGGAATCCAATTCGGATTTTTTGTCTAAAATAGATACTGTGAAACAACCCTTTGTCTCGCATGAGACCGGTCAGTGGTGTGTCTTCCCCGATTTTAAAGAGATAGATCAATATACAGGTGTGATGAAGGCACGTAACTTTGAGCTGTTTCGTCAGGATTTGAAAGACCGGAATATGGGCGATCTGGGTGCAAAATTTTTGATGGCATCGGGAAAATTGCAGGTATTGTGTTATAAACATGAAATTGAAAAAACCTTGCGTACGCCTGAATATGCGGGTTTTCAATTATTGAGTCTGAACGATTATTCCGGACAGGGAACCGCTTTGGTGGGGGTGCTGAATGCTTTCTGGGAAGAAAAGGCCTATGTTAATGCCGCAGAGTTCCGTCGTTTTTGTGCTCCAACCGTCTTGCTGGCACGCATGGATAAGTTTATGTTTACGAATGATGAAACCCTGGAGGCCTGGTTGGAGGCAGCGCATTTTGGAGAAGTTCCGTTAAAAAATCAAACCCTGTGCTGGTCAGTAAAAAATGCCAATGGCAAAATCATTTATCAAGGAGAATTTCCGGCGCAAGATATTCAAATCGGTAACTGTCTGTCATTGGGTAAGGTTCAAGTTGCTTTGAATGGGTTCGATAAGGCACAGAAGCTGAATTTAGAAATTTGCTTGCAGGGAACAGATATCGTCAACGACTGGGATTTTTGGGTGTATCCGCAGGAACTCCGGGAAGCAGACATTCAGGATATCTATATTACCAATGAGATAGATGATCAGGCAAAACAAACCCTGAATGAGGGTGGAAAAGTATTGCTGCTATTGGCAGGTAAGGTGGAACAGGGGAAAGATGTGGTACAACATATGACTCCGGCCTTCTGGAATACCTCCTGGTTCAAAATGCGTCCTCCGCACACCGTCGGCACGTCGGTTAATTCCAATCATCCCATCCTGAAAGATTTTCCGACCGATTATTATACCGGCTTGCAATGGTGGGAGTTGATCAACAGAGCCCAAGCAATGGAAATGAATAGTTTCCCTGCAGATTTTCAGCCCATTGTACAACCCATCGACACCTGGTTTATCAACCGCAAATTGGGGATGTTGTTTGAAGCAAAAGTAGGAGAAGGAAAAATCGTAGTCTGCTCGGCAGATGTACAGAATAATTTAGATAGGCGTCCGGTTGCCCGGCAACTCTATCATTCGATTGTTCAATACATGAATTCCAATTTATTTTACCCGGAACACGGTATTGACCTTCTGTTGATTGAAGATTTGAGCAGAAAAGAAGGCGAACGCCTGCATATCAACAATCAGGATGCACCGGATGAGTTGAAGTTTTAATCATTCAATTTCGAAAATCATATCATGAAGAGAATTTCGGCCATATCATTATTGTTAATTTTGATCGGATTGAGCGGAGCGTGTACGCAAAAGTCTTTGACCGATTGGCCTGAGGTGAGGCAGGAAAGCAAACCATGGACACGCTGGTGGTGGTTGGGAAGTGATGTGGATAAAGCCGGCCTGACATTTAACCTGGAATCTCTTGCCCGGGCCGGAATAGGCGGGGTTGAGATTACTCCGATTTATGGAGTGCAGGGACGACAAGACCATTATATAGATTATCTGTCGCCGCAATGGATGGAAATGCTTCAGTTTGTACAGTTGGAAGCACAACGTTTAGGCATGGTGGTGGACATGAACAACGGTACGGGATGGCCTTTTGGCGGACCGGGTGTGAGTTTGGAAGATGCCGCTACAAAAGCGATTTTTCAACATTACACAGTAGCTGCCGGAAAAAGTTTAGAAGAGCCGATAGTGGTGAAAGACAGGAGACAACAAACTTTTGCTTATTTGGACAAGCTGATGGCTTATTCCGGTGATGGAGAAAAAATTGATCTGACAGCGTTGGTTGACAAAGAAGGAATCTTGAATTGGACTGCCCCGCATGGTAAAGAATGTCATCTCATCGCTTTGTTTGTCGGAAAAACTTTACAAATGGTCAAACGTGCTGCACCAGGCGGACAGGGATACGTACTCGATCATTTCAACAAAGAAGCAGTGATGCGCTATCTTTCCAGGTTTGATAAGGCTTTCAAGGACTCCCAAACCTCCTGTCCGCACGCTTTTTTCAATGATTCCTATGAAGTGTATGGGGCCGATTGGACACCGGATTTTCCGGATCAATTTGAAAGACGCAGGGGCTACAAGTTGCAGGAATACTTCCCTGAATTATTGGCTAAAGGAACGAGCGATTTATCCAAACGCATCATCACTGATTACCGCAAAACCATCGGTGAACTCCTGCACGACAATTTTACCAAACCCTGGACGGAATGGGCACATGGCAACCATGTAATGACGCGGAATCAGGCGCACGGATCACCGGCAAATCTGATTGATATCTATGCAGCCGTAGATATTCCCGAATGTGAATCATTCGGCATAACCGACTTTAACATCCCGGGCTTGAGAAAAGATTCCATCAGAAAAATCAACGATAGCGATGCAACCATCCTGAAATACGCTTCATCAGCAGCTCATATTGCCGGGAAACCCTACACCTCTTCCGAAACATTTACCTGGCTTTCTGAACATTTCAGAACGTCTTTGTCACAATGCAAGCCTGAAATCGACCTGATGTTTGCTTCGGGAGTGAACCATGTGTTTTTTCACGGAACTACCTATTCACCTGAAGAAGCAGCATGGCCCGGATGGAAATTTTACGCATCTATCGACATGTCGCATACCAACCCGTATTGGAAGGATGCTTCACATTTCTTCGATTATATTACCCGTGTGCAATCGTTTTTACAGTATGGTCGGCCGGATAATGATTTCTTGCTCTACCTGCCGATTTATGATATGTGGGAAAAGGAAGGCGGCAATCACTTTACTACCTTTGCCATCCATGGCATGCGTGAACGTTTGCCGGATTTTTGTGATGCCGTAGATGAGATCATGCATTGCGGACATGACCTGGATTATATCTCTGACCATTATTTGAAAACAACCCGGGTGAAGAATAATTTATTGATCACAGGAGGAGGTACAACTTATAAAGCACTGATTATTCCGGCAGTCCGGTATATTCCGTCAGAAACTTTACGACAGATATTGGAGTTGGCACAGCAAGGAGCCACAGTGATCTTTGTGGATCAGTATCCGGAGGATGTGCCCGGTTATGTCGATTTAGACCGGCGCAGGGAGATATTCCTGGCCCTGATGCAAAAAATCCCTTTGGCGGACTCATTCGATCAGGTTTCCATCATGAAATACGGAGAGGGTAACATCATCACCGGGAATGTGTACCGGGATTTGCTGGCCGGCTTCGATGACAGTAAAGAATCTTTCTCCACAGAATGGGGAGGGAATCTCATTCGACGGAAGAATGCCGACGGACACCATTATTTTCTTGCGATGCTGACCGATAACCGGATTGATGATTGGATTAGTTTAGGTGTACAAGCAGAATCGGCCATGTTCTTTGATCCGCTGACCGGTAAAAAAGGACAGGCCCGGCTGCGACAGCAGGATGGTAAGACACAGGTATATATGCAACTGGATCCGGGAGAATCTCTGATTCTGAAAACCTTTGATAAAAAGCAAAAGGGATTGGAAAACTGGAAATACTATCAGGCTACCGCTGAAGTGCTTGAGTTGAATACGGGATGGCAGGTGTCTTTTCCTGAAAGTGAACCGGTGGTAAAAGAGTGCTTTTCCCTTGACAGCCTGGGTTCGTGGACGGATTTAGACAATGACACCCTGAAAGTTAACATGGGTACAGCCCGGTATTCCATTTGTTTTGATCTCAAAAAAGAAGCAGGGGCGGAATACCTGATTGATTTGGGGGATGTGCGTGAAAGTGCCCGTTTGGTGGTCAATGGGAAAGAAGCAGGTACCCTGTACTCTGTACCCTTCAGGACTCAGATCGGCTCTTTGCTGCAGGATGGGTCAAACACTTTGGAACTTTATGTGACCAATCTGCCCGCAAACCGCATTTCGGATTATGATAAACGGGGTGTAGAATGGCGCATTTTCAACGAGATTAATTTTGTCAGCATCACCTATCAACCCACCAAATTTGATATATGGGATGTTGTGCCTTCCGGTTTGTTAGGTCCTGTTTCTATCCGGAAAATTGAGTTGAAAAACAATTTTTGAATGGTCCGATTGAGTTTTTAATACAAGATTATATATTCTGCATAAAATATACATTCAATGAAAAAGATTGGCTTATTGATCCTGTCACTTCTCACTGTCAGCTTCTCGCAGGCAAACGGTAAGTTCCCCGACGGGTCCGAAATTTCGAATTGGTTTACCGAAACAGTCCCAACCAATATTCAAGCCCTGGGAAAACAATATGTAATAACCAAATATGGAGTGAAAAAAGACAGTACCGTTATTCAAACCCAAAAAATCCAGGCAGTGATTGATCTGGCAGCTCAGACCGGTGGGGTGGTGGTATTTCCAAAAGGCACTTTTTTAACCGGTGCTTTATTTTTCAGGCCGGGAACCCATTTGCATCTCCAAAAAGGGGCGGTGTTGAAAGGGAGCGATGATATTTCGGATTTCCCAGTGATACCGACCCGGATGGAAGGGCAGAATTTACAGTACTTTGCTGCGGTGGTAAATGCCGATAAGGTGGATGGATTTACAATTTCCGGAGAAGGAACGATCAATGGTAACGGTCTGCGTTACTGGAAAGCATTTTGGCTGCGTCGTCAGTTTAATCCCCGGTGCACGAATTTGGACGAAATGCGTCCTCGTTTGGTGTTTATTTCCAACAGTAAAAATGTACAGCTCTCTGGCGTCAAGTTGATGAACTCTCCTTTTTGGACTACCCATCTTTATAAATGCGAAAACGTAAAACTACTCAATTTGCATATTTACTCTCCGGCTGAACCCGTAAAAGCTCCAAGCACGGATGGCATTGATATCGATGTGTGCACTAATGTGCTGGTGAAGAATTGTTATCTGTCGGTGAATGATGATGCCATTGCGCTCAAGGGAGGTAAGGGACCTACAGCCGATCGGGATGCCAATAATGGTAGCAACCGGAATATCATCATCGAAGATTGTGTTTTTGGGTTTTGCCATGGTGTGCTGACCTGCGGCAGTGAATCCATACACAACAGAAATATCATTTTGCGGAATAGCGAAGTGAAAAAAGCTCAGCGCTTGTTTTGGCTGAAAATGCGTCCGGATACTCCGCAAAACTATGAATACATTTTGGTGGATAATATCAAGGGACAGGCAACCAATTTTATCTATATCAAGCCCTGGACGCAGTTCTTTGATTTGAAAGGACATACGGAAATGCCCATGTCTTTTTCAAACTATGTAACCATGCGTAATATTGACTTCGAATGCGATATCTTTTTCAATGTGAGTAAGTCTGACCAATACGTGTTGTCGAACTTTACCTTCGAAAACCTGAATATCAAAGCTGAAAACGGTAGTATGGATCAAAGTCAGATTACAGCATTTACGGTAAAGAACGTGCGGGTGAATGATGAATTGGTTTTTTCATGTGCATTGACGAATGCGCAGGCACAAAACGCTGTTCCGGAACCCGTAGCAGACCAAAAGATAGTGGATAATACTTTAGACAGTATCAATTTGGCAATGACAGTCAGACCCGTTGCAGGTTCATCCCGCAAAGGCAATAATCCTGTGTTGTTTTTAGTGGGCAACTCCACCATGCGAAACGGGACCAAAGGCGATGGCGCCAACGGGCAGTGGGGCTGGGGATATTTTGCTCAGGAGTTTTTTGATGCGAATAAAATTACGGTTGAAAATCATGCATTAGGCGGGCTGAGCAGCCGTACTTTTTATGAAAGTTTTTGGGACCCTGTAAAAGAAGGAATTCGTCCGGGTGACTGGGTGATCGTTCAGTTGGGACATAACGATAATGGTCCGTACGACAGTGGTCGTGCCCGTGCCTCTATACCGGGAATTGGCAAAGATTCACTCAGGGTAAAAATCAAGGAAACCGGAGTGGAACGTACGGTGTATTCTTATGGCGAGTACATGCGTAAGTTTGTCAAAGAAACGCAGGCAAAAGGTGCTAATGTGATTTTGATGTCTCTTACTATGCGCAATCATTTTGATAGCATTACGGGTGGGGCGGTACGCAATAATACCCATGCCGTTTGGGCAAAACAGATTGCCAATGAAATGCATATTCCCTTTATCGATATGAATGAGATGGTTGCCTGTCGGTATGATGTTTTTGGTCCGATCAAGACTCAATATTTATTTTATAAGGATAAGATACACACCAATGAAATGGGTGCTCGTTTGAACGCATCCATCGCGGCAGAAGGTATTCGGGAATGTCCGGCTTTGGAGTTGGCGCAATATCTCAAGCCTGCTCATATTCCCTGTACCAGTGCCAAACGCAAAGGCAACCGGCCTGTTTTGTTTACCATCGGCGATTCAACCGTTAAGAATACGGACAAGGAGGAAGATGGCATGTGGGGTTGGGGCAGTGTCATTGAACAATATTTTGATACCGCAAAAATTACGGTTGACAACCAGGGGCGCGGGGGAAGAAGTTCGCGTACGTATTTGGATGAGGGTCTGTGGGATAAGGTATATGAAGCCTTGCAGCCCGGCGATTTTGTGATGATGCAGTTCGGACACAATGACGGCGGTCCTATCAATACGGATAAAGCCCGTGGTACCATCCCTGGTTCGGACGACAGGACACAAGTTCTTAAAATGGAAAACACAGGACGTTATCAGTTGATTTATACTTACGGATGGTATTTACGTAAGTTTATCATGGATGCCAAGGAGAGAGGAGCCATCCCCATTGTGTTGAGTCACGTGCCACGCAATCAGTGGGATGCAGATAGTTCCATCAAGCGGAATAACACAGGTTACGGCTTATGGGCAAGGGAGGCTGCCGAACAGGCAGGGGCGTATTTCATCGATTTGAATGAAATATCTGCAGCAAAATTTGAAAAGATGAATCGAGAAGATGTAAACACTTATTTTAAAAACGACCATACGCATTCATCTCTAAAAGGAGCACGTTTAAATGCAGAAAGTATCATAGAAGGGTTGAAGAATTCGGATATACCCTTGAGGGAGTTTGTGAAGAACGATAAACAAAGAACAAAGAGCAAAGACAAAAGAATAAAGACAATTAACTAAGAACGAAAAGTGAAGAACGATGAACGAATAACTAAGAACAAGGAGCAAAGACAAAAGA
>JAAYQF010000101.1 GCA_012519425.1 Bacteroidales bacterium
AACTAAATCTTTTGAACTTTTGAGCGTACAATACTCAACCAGGCAATTTACTGCGGTACCCACCATTTGGAGTCTAATTATACCATTAACGCTACCTCCTTGAGCGCCACCCGCATCAATGGATGAGTTTCTCATTACCACATTTTGTAACAAAGCATTGATACCATTGTTAAACACACCAACTCCACCAATACCATGTCTTGTGTGTGCAAAATCTTCAAAAATTATCCCGTCAATTGTTATATTTGCCTCATTAACGCCCAAACAATATCCCAATCCACCGGCAGTCATAGCTGCTGTTGGTTTAATGATTGTCGGAGTAGTAAATTCCCAGGGCTCGACAATTCCATTACCGTCCACATCAGACCTCTGACGATCACCCATTTTATTTTCCGTTCCTGCGAAACTACCTACAATCACTTGATTAGCTTTTGCCATAATTTGTTCGCCTATTTCATAAGTACCACCGGCAATAAATATGGTGTCACCATCCGGCGATGATGAATGTGCCGCATTAACAATATTGGCCCCTATTGCATTAGCCGCCATTTCCACCACATTTCCTGCAGGTTTGTCTGCCCATGCGGAAGTTCCCTGAATTTTAAAATACCATGTCTTTGCTTGCATTGAAATAACAACAAAAACCAACATTAATAATAGAAGTAAAGATTTCTTTTTCATGATAATTCCTTTTTAATTTCCTTTTGATTAAATAATAATGTGCGTTATTCACATCTGAATGTAATTTAACTTAAGACAAAGATAATTTAAATGTAAGCTTACTGCATTCTAACTTTTGATATGTTTGTTGTAAAAAATGACATAAATTTAAGCTTCTTTATGAAATTTCTTGATAGGTGTATCCTAAATAAAACAACCCAAGGCGTTTCCATTGGGCTGATATATGTTGTGTTTTCGATAATTATTATCTCCAAAATCCAGGGATTGGCTCGAAGTCAGCTCCAGGCGCAGTCTTGACTTTTTTTGTTTCGTTTTTTTGTGTCAAGACAAAAAAATGAAAAGATATTGTCATATCCTGAAATAGGTTTACACACTGTTTGAGACAGTATCACTTTTATACATTCGAACGCTTTTAAACTACGCAGTAGTTTCATGTGAATAACCCCCAATTTCAATTGGGGGGGGCAATTGAACTCACAACCACTCAAACGCTGTAGGCGTTTAACAGTCTAAGTTTAGGGAAACTCTTACAGAGTTTAATTACCATTTCCTACTCCTGCCCCCAGATGAATCTGAGGGTTATGCACGGGTTTGTCCTACGGACAAATCTACGCGAAAACTTCCGAATTTGTCAATTATCAGCAAATTTATTTGAATAAAATTTTTTGAAAATTTTCAAGTGTGTTTGAAATATGAATATTTTCAAAAAATATTCAACCATAATTGAAATAATTAACTCGATCGCAATTGAATTTTTCATTTGACAAGATCGATCGCGTCCTGCAACTCCTCAACTCCGTGACCCCGGAACACGTGAACTCGGAACAAAACCGTACCCCGGAACCCGGAACTATAAAAATTTTATCTTCAATTCCAATTATATCAAAATAATATGCTATTTTTGTAATCAATTCCAAAATTATTGCATTTTAGAATATTTCCAATATGAAAACACAACTCATTCAACGTCCGTTATACATAGAATTTCTTACTACCTGGAAAAATGAAGATGTCATTAAAGTTGTATCCGGTGTACGTAGATGCGGAAAATCCACACTTTTTGAAATGTTCAGGAATCAGTTGACGACTGAAGGTGTACAAGCAGAACAAATTATCAATATCAATTTTGAAGAATTTGATCATTTATATTTGTGTGACCCAACCGTACTGTACAATTATATCAAAGAAAAGATACAGCCCGGGCAACAGTATTATATATTTCTAGATGAAATACAGAATGTTCGGGACTTTGAAAGGGTTGTCAACAGTTTGTACCTCAATAAAAACTTAGATATCTATATCACAGGTTCCAATGCTTATTTTATGAGTGGTGAACTGGCTACATTTCTTTCGGGCAGATATGTGGAATTAAAAATGCTTCCATTGTCTTTTCAGGAATTTGTATCAACAAAAGACGCAGATAAATCCAATTTGAAAAGATACTACAACGAATACTTACAAACCAGTTTTCCCTATGCCATTTCATTGGATGCAACCAAAAAACAACAGTATTTGGAAGGTATTTATTCTACAGTAGTTTTAAAAGATATTGTTCAACGCTTAACGGTAACGGATGTCTCTACGCTTGAAAATATTATACGTTATCTGTATTCAGAAATAGGTAATTTTCAGAACATCAACAAGATAACCAATACTATGAATAGTTTTGGAAATAAAATCACCCATAAAACCGTTGCCCGGTATATGGAAGGTGTTGAAGACAGCCTGCTTATCTACAAAGCCGAAAGGTATAATGTGAAGGGAAGAAAAATTTTTGCCGGCACAGCTAAATATTATGCCGTAGATAATGGATTACGTCAATTTATTGCGGGCGACAGGGTAGAAGATTTTGGCCATATACTGGAAAATATCGTTTATCTTGAATTGCTTCGCCGTGGGTATCAGGTATATGTGGGTATGGTAGATAATCTGGAAGTTGATTTTTTGGCAATTGATCCAAAGGGAGATAGATTGTATATCCAGGTGGCACACAACACAGAAAATGAAACCACCTTAACTCGTGAACTCAAACCCTTACGAGCCATTAAAGATCATTATTCCAAGTTATTACTGACCATGGATGAAATATTGCCCGGGCAAAATTTTGATGGAATTCTTAAGATGCCGGCATTGGAGTGGTTGTTAGGTTGAGGGGAACGGGTTTGACACCTTTTAGTAAGTTTCTCATTGATTTAACAGAATGAATCACTAATTTTGTCAGGAAAAATTAATTCAATTAACATTTATATATTATCATGACCACAAGAAGAGATTTTTTAAGAACCACGGCTTTGGCTTCTGCCGGCTTAGCGTTGAGCGGGATAGCTTCCAAAGCCTCCGCAGCGGTCAATCAGACTGCACAAAGTTATAATCGGATAGTTGGTGCCGGCAACAAAGTAAATGTAGCCTTTGTCGGCATAGGCAACAGGGGACTTGAAGTGCTGAATGAATTTGTAAAAACCGGCATGGTAAACGTCGTTGCACTCTGCGATGTGGATCTGGGACCAAAACATACTGAAAAAGCAGTGGCGGACCACCCGAAAGCCAAAACATTCAAAGATTTCCGCGTGATGTTTGACAAAGCCGGAAAGGATTTCGATGCCGTTGTGGTTTCTACACCCGACCATTCGCATTTTCCCATTTGTATGCTCGCGTTGAAATCCGGAAAACATGTTTACGTGGAAAAACCTTTGACCAGAACATTCCATGAATCGGAACTACTGATTGAAGCTTCGCTGAAGTATCCGAATGTGGTAACCCAAATGGGTAATCAGGGACACTCCGAAGCCAATTATTTCCAATTCAAAGCATGGAAAGAAGCCGGGATCATCAAAGATGTCACAAAAATCACAGCCCACATGAACAATCCGCGTCGCTGGCACGGGTGGGATCCGAAAATTACCAAATTTCCCGATAAAGAACCGATTCCAAGTACGCTGGACTGGGATACCTGGCTTTCTGCCGTTCCGTACCACGACTACAACAAGGACTTCCACATGGGACAATGGCGCTGCTGGTACGATTTCGGAATGGGTGCGCTTGGCGACTGGGGTGCGCATATCATAGATACAGCACATGAGTTTTTAGAATTGGGACTACCGGAAGAAGTAAACCCGGTAAAACTATCGGGATGGAATCAGTACTTTTTTCCAATGTCAAGCACCATTGAGTTCAAATTCCCCAAAAGAAAAAAAATGCCGCCTGTAACAATTACCTGGTATGACGGACTGGACAATATCCCACAGGTACCGGCCGGTTTTGGTGAAGTAGAACTTGACCCGAATATTCCATCCGTTGCGGGACAAGCCATTCAGCCGGCAAAACTGAATCCGGGCAAAGAAATTTACAGTAAAAACCTGACTTTCAAGGGTGGTTCACACGGAAGCACGCTGAGCATCATCCCCGACGAAAAAGCAAAGGAAATGGAGAAAAAACTGCCGGAGGTTCCCAAAAGCCCCTCGAATCACTTCGAAAACTTTATTTTGGGCTGCTTAGGCAAGGAAAAAACACGCTCGCCATTTCATATCAGCGGACCTTTAAGTCAGGTGTTCTGTCTGGGAGTAATTGCACAGCAAACCAATACAAAAATTACTTTTGATAGAAAGACCAAACAAATAACCAATGATCCCTTTGCCAATGCACTTTTGGCAGGAGTACCACCAAGAAAAGAATGGGCTGAATTTTATAAAATATAACAAACAACAACACATAAGGATAAAAAAATGAGAAAAGGACTTTTTTTAATTATGATTTCGCTGATTTCATTTTCTGTGTCAGCACAACAAGCGAAATGGGTAGAATTATTCAACGGCAAAAACCTGAAAGGCTGGACTAAAATTAATGGAACGGCCGATTATAAAGTAGTGGATAAAACCATTGTGGGCATTTCAAAAATGGGAACACCCAATACTTTTTTGATAACAAAAAAAATGTACGGAGATTTCATTCTTGAATTCGACTTCAAGGTGGACGATGGACTTAATTCCGGCGTTCAGTTCAGGAGCAACAGCTTTAAAGAGTTTAAAAATGGAACTGTACACGGCTATCAGTTTGAGATTGATCCTTCGCAGAGAGCCTGGACGGGTGGCATATATGACGAAGCACGCAGAGGCTGGCTTTATCCGATGACTTACAATCCCGAAGGTCAAACAGCCTTTAAAAACAACGAGTGGAACACAGCACGAATCGAAGCTGTAGGTAATTCAATTCGAACCTGGGTCAATGGTATTCAATGCTCAGAGCTGCTTGATGATGTAACCCAAACCGGTTTTATTGGCTTGCAGGTGCACGCAATCTACAGTAAAGATCATGAGGGAAAAACTGTTTCATGGAGGAATATACGTATCATGACAGAAAACATAGAGCAATTCAAATCACCTGAGAACGAATCAATTGTGCAGATAAACACCATTGCAAATACGATTTCGGAACGAGAGGCTGAAGAAGGTTGGAAACTGCTTTGGGATGGCAAAACAACCAACGGCTGGCGCGGCGCAAAGCTGGACAAATTTCCTGAAAAAGGCTGGTCGATTGAAGACGGAATTCTGAAAGTACACAAAAGTGGTGGTGGGGAATCGACCAACGGCGGCGATATAGTGACCACGCGTCCTTATAAAAATTTTATGCTCAAAGTAGATTTCAAAATTACAGAAGGAGCCAATAGCGGGATTAAATACTTTGTTGATACAGATTTAAATAAAGGACCGGGTTCAGCGATCGGCTGTGAGTTTCAAATTCTTGACGATGCGAAGCATCCCGATGCAAAATTGGGGGTAAACGGAAACAGAACGCTCGGTTCTCTTTACGATTTGATTGCAGCACCGAAAGATAAGCCTTTCAGGGGTGGTTTTTTCAATACGGCGATGGTAGTGGTAAAAGGTAATCACGTTGAACATTGGTTGAACGGCATAAAGATCATTGAATATGAACGTAATAACCAAATGTGGAATGCACTGGTGGCTTACAGTAAATACAGAGACTGGCCCAACTTTGGGAATGCTGAAGAAGGACTCATCCTCCTGCAAGACCACGGCGATGAGGTGTGGTTTCAGAATATAAAAATCAAGGAATTGAAATAAATCCACATAATCTCATCCAGTAGACTTGAAGTACTGGAGTAAAGCGGGTCTTATTTTGCATGCATCTTATTTCTTCGAAAAAATTTTAAGGATAAAAAACTTCAAGACCCGCACTATCAAAAAAATAAAATACAGCACAAGTGCTATCGCAATTTCATACCCCATTTGCGTGAGAATTTCCCACCAGGAAGTTTGATAGCTGATGATGGCTGCAATGTTGACAGCGATGGCTATCAGCAAACAGACCAGCAAAATAAGCAACTCTTTTTTAATTCTTTTGGGTGTTATAATGATGTTGCGCATAATCAAAACTTCATGTAAGGTATTCTATATTCTTCAGGGAAATAAATGGTCTTTTGCTCTGCCATGGCTTGATTGCCTAACAAACATAATATTGTGGCAACATATGCTTCTTCTACAATATTTTTGGCTTTCTCGCCGGTGATACATGCTTGTGCAAATGAAGAAAGAATTAAATCGGATCCATCCGCATCCGCACCAATCATGGATGCACCACTGTGTACACCGGCTGTATTTTTAACGATGGCATAGGGCTTATATTTTCCTTTTGTTTCGGATCGCCAACTCGGTCCGGCTGCCGGAATCGCCGAAAACACTTTGTCCCGGATCTCAGCAATCAATTGCTGAATGGCAGGTGATGCATCATCATCTTCTAAATAATATAAACCCTGAGCCAATTCTGCCGTACCTCTATTACCGAGAATTTGATTTTCCATACCATTAAACTTGTTGGAAATCAAAGATTCATAATTAATTTTCACGCCATTGGCGTAACGATACACCAAATTTACGCTGTCGTACACTTCCCTGCCATCCTTCCAGTAGACAATATCACCCATTCCGCTTACAGAAACCGGTACGCGTTGTCCCATAGCCCAATTACAAATTTCCAGTTGATGTGACCCCAATTCAGTCATCAAGCCACCGGATGACTCCCAATACAATCTCCAATTGATTTTTCGTTCCAATTCAGGTGATGGCACGGGGCGTCGCCAATCATGATTTCTGAACCAATGGCACCTCATTCCCACAATATCTCCTAGCAAACCACTGTGAATCATCTGAATACCTTTGATGTACTTTTCGTCAAAAAGTTGCTGCAAGCCAAAATACAAAACCCTGTCTGTTTGTTGATAAGCTTCATAAATGGCTTTGCATTCATCCATAGTCAACGCCATTGCCTTTTCACAAAACACATGCTTACCTGCATCCAAGGCATCCAATACCATGGGAGCATGCCAATTCAGGGGAGTAGCTATCACTACCCCATCGATTTCAGAAGATTCCAACAATTTTTTGTAATCAGTATATGTTTTTGCTTTAGGACACAATACTGATGCATCCTTCAAATTAGGAATGTAATTATCACACAAAGCAACTATTTCCAAATGCTCAATATCCAGCATATTATGAATGTGGTACTGTCCTCTCGAACCTGTTCCAATAACCGCCAAGCGTGCTTTTTCCTTTTTTAGCTCCGATAATTTATCTACGGTAAATGATTGTAGCCAGGGCGTAGATGCCAATAATGCCGTACCTCCGGCTATACCACCCAAGTCTTTTATAAATTGACGCAGACTTAAATCCACAGACTGTTTATTTTGTTTTTTGGATGTCATTAGGTATTATAAATTTTAAAACTCTCAATTTCAAAGTTTTGCAGAATCCGTTCTTGCTCTTGCTCAGTGGCAACCATCAAGGTAGTAGACAACACTTCTGCATCTACAGGATTACCTGAAACTACACAAACGAGTTTTCTTTCGTTATTTTTCTGACCTGAGCCCGGACGCACAATGTGATTGGTGTAATTTGGTGAATTTCCGGAAGTTGACAAAGACGTATTCTTTAAGTCTATCTCGCCCAGTACTTCATTTTGTACAAACGGATTCGTGATACTGACTTTCCAGGAGTCTCCATACGGATGATTTCCTATCCCTAAAATTGAGCTGTCTCCAAAACTTACAAAAGCATGAGGAACATTATGTTTAATCAGCTTATCCCATATCACTTTGAGAGCGTACCCTTTTGCATAAGCTCCTAAATCGAGAGAAATTTCAGGAGACAAAAATGAAACAGAATAATCGCTTTCTGAAAGCACTACTTTAGAAAGATCTTTTAAAGAAATATCAAATAAACCCATGGTTTTTTCATGATAAATCCGGCAGTCGACTAATATCTGAAATAACTCCGGACAAACCATAACCGGATACAAAAAAGCTCGCTCATTAAGCATACTGATTTCGCTTGTAGCATCAAATTTATTCAACATCTTATCCAAACGGATCAGCTCTTGCCGTGTTTCATTCCAAATACCAGAAGCTAATTCCTCCCCTTTCTCCAACAAGATAATATCGAAACGTGTACCCATGATTTTGGTTAAATTTCCGTGGGATATCTTCAAACGGTCATCGTGATGAAAAGTGCCGGTCATTTGTTTTGGGCAATTGATGTTTTAGTAGTTAGTAGTTAGTAGTTGGTAGTTAGTTTTTTTTGGAAGTTATTGAAGTTAAAGAAGTTAGGAAGTTAGAATATTAAATTAAACCACAAAAGGCACAAAAGAAATTTTATCACTCACTATTCACCATCCACCAATCACTAATTCGTCTTTGCTCTTTAATCTTTGTTCCTTGTTCTCATCCGTTCTTCCTTGTCTTTGCTCTTTGTTCTCAGTTAAACATGCGTCACAAACAGCGGAATATCTGAATGATAGATCATCTTATAAGCCAAACCGGGATTGAAAATACGTGCAAACAGTCGCTTGCGTCTGGAGTTGAAAGCGAGCACATCAATTTGAAGTTGCTCTATAAATTCATTTATCTTTTCCGGAGAATCGGTTGACTCTACCAAAGCATAGTTGGTTTTAACACCGGGATATTGATTTGCAAAATAAGATTTAATACCCGTCAGCATGATTTCATTCCAGGGTTCATCTTTATCCGCAGCATGAATAAAGCACAACTCCATTTCAGGATTGGCAAAGGTTGAAATCACCTTATCAACGGCAATTAAATCTTTTTGATCGAAGTTGGTAATGAAAGCAATCTTTTTAAGATCGTCGAATTTTTCCTGACTGGTCATGCCGGGAATAGCGAACACCGGGACTTCACATAATTCTATAACTTCAGCTGTCACACTGCCCAAAAGTTCATTAGATATTTTCTTACCGCGTGAACCCATCACCACCACATCTGGTTTATATTTCTTGCAATAATCAAGAATCTGATCCTCAGGCACCCCCTCAATTAATTCGAATTTAAAGTCAAGTTTGGGCAACTCTTTTTTTCTGATTCTTTTATTTATGAGATTACGCATATTTTCCACATCTGCATTGGCAGAACTGATAATCCTCCGAAGAAGCTCACTGTCGCTTATACTGTATGTTCCAACATCATTACTCATCGATATTGTAAAAGCGGGAGTAAAATAAACATACAGAAAAACAACTTCAGCTTCCATTTTCTCAGCCATCTGGAATCCAAAATCAATAGTTTTAGGGATGTGATCAGCAAAATCCACAGGAATCAAAACCATGCGATTCTCTTTTACAGGCTTCTCTTCTTCCCAGGCCTTTTCCATTTCTTCTACTATGGTAAGTGCACGGGGTAAATCACTTTCTTTAATCCTCACACGCACCCCAACAGCCATTTCCGGTTGTTCAAGGTTCAAATTGTGAATGACAGTTTCTATTCCTTCTTCTTGCAACACAGCTTTTATCATTTGAGCCCGGTGATAAGTACGTATTGCGAGCGTAACTAATTTGTCTTCCATAAAGCGTATTTTTTAAGAGAAAATTATATGGTATTTGACTACAAATATAACATATATTGTTGGGAATAGGGATGAATTGATGAAAAATATCTATTTTTGTAAGGAGAAATAATCTACGGTCAAATTAAAAATAAATCTATTAAACTAAAACTGTGCACCCGGCATTCATCCTCCTTGAGATAAGTTTTAATCCAATTACGATCAACGAAATATTTGCCTTGATCATCAGTGTTTTTTTGTTGATGTTATCTGCAATCATTTCAGCATCTGAAGTGGCATTTTTTTCATTTTCTCCACAAACACTTGACGAAATAGAACATAGCAACAAAAAATCTGATCAACGCATTCACAATTTATTGGAAGATCCTCAAAAGTTACTTGCCACCATCTTGATAGGCAATAATTTTGTCAATGTATCCATAATATTGATACT
>JAAYQF010000102.1 GCA_012519425.1 Bacteroidales bacterium
CACTGATTTCTACTGCCGTTATATGGTTGTTTTTCTTTATCAAATCAAATACAGTGTCATTTACAGTGTCATTTTTTAATTTTACAGTGTCATTTACGGTATCAATGTAATGAATGTGCATTTCACGGTTTTTGATCGGGTGATTTTCTTTCAGTAATAAATTCAATAGAAAACGAATGAGATATTGTCCTGTTTTATGAATCCCTTTCGACAAATCTTCAATATTAACCTCCACTTGCACCCAACTTCCAAATTTCACCCACCAAATTTACAACATTTCTAAGTATAAAACCAATAATAGTTACGTAATGTTATCAGCATATATTTCCTATACACATCAGCAAATCAATAAAATAAACACATTCCCCCTACTAGGTTGTCTCACCTCCCCTACTTATCAACTCATCATTATCCTCGCACCCCTTATACTCAATTTGCAGGGTGATGTGGCTAATGCTGAATTTGTTTTTCAATAGGGTTTCTACCTTGTGGCGGACGGCTTTACCAACCAACATTGGCAACTGTGCTTTTGTTAAAACAGAGATGTCTGCGTTTCTATTTTGGGGTGAAATGTTCCTATAATCATAAACGGATTGTGAGAAACGTAATGATGAAGCTGTGATGTCCCTAAGAACAAATGCAAATCTTTTGTTTTCGCAAAGTCATCAAAGTACTTTTTCTTTACATCTTCAATTGCTTTGGCTTCGTTACCTTCGTGTCGTGCAAGACAATTCCAATAAAGTTGTCCGATTTCCCAGTCTTCAATCATCAACTGGCTTTGTTTGCATTGATTGTCTTCAAAAACGTAAGAAAATTTGTAGGGTAATTTTCGCACAACTTCAAACGGATTTTCGGGTTGTTTAAACAAATTTCCTTGTCTGCGTTCCGCTTCAAGTTTGGCTAGTTTCTTTTTATCCCACTCTCGCTCAACTTCTTCAATCGTGAAATCTAAAATTTTTGTCGGCTTAAAAACAGCCAATGAAGTACAGATGTTTTTGTTTTGAGCTTCCGTAATCAATTCTGCCAAGTTGTAATAGATTTTACCCAAAACAAACTTCTTTCTTTCCGCCCAATTATGTGTAGTGTCAAGATGGTTGAGAATTTTAATCTCACTGTCGTACGAATATGGACGATAACTTTCCGGTCTAAAATCGCTTTCATTCTTAACCAAATCAAGTTCAATCCAATCATATTTTTTGTACTGCTGGTCGTAAGACTTTTTACGAAATTGAATCGGATAAATTCTTATCCAAGTTCCGTTTTCTGTGAAACCTGCGGTACAAACTAATTCTTCGTATTTACTTGAAATGGTTGGGTAGGTTTTGACTGTAATTAAAACTTTTGTCTTAGCCATTTTTAAATGTGTTTTACCTCGTAATTAAAGTCCGGCAGATTTTTAATGGCTTCTGCCAGATGTTTGCGGTGACATTGGCAAATGTTCGCTTCAAAGCAAGTCAAAGCAATACGTTTTTTTTCTTTTAACAAATTTAAAATTTTAACTTGCGAAGCGGTTGTTTTTGTCAAGTTATTTTGACGGTAAACAGCAAACAATTTATCATAGTCGGATTGTGTGTTTAATTCTTGTCGTTGTTCGGATTGTATGCCAACTTCGGGATAATGCACGTATTCTATTCCTAAACTATTGCAATAACGTTGTAATTGACTTTTGCTAAAACCGTATTTCATACTCAATGGATTGTTGCGAACGTCAACCAAAACTTTTACGTCATTTTTAATCAAACGGTTTAAATACGCTTCTAACGAAATTCCCTCGTAACCGATAGTAAACAAAATAGTTTTTTCGCTTTTGGGACGACTATTGTTTATTTTTTCAAATTGTTGCAGCGTTAAAATTTCTTTTGCTTTCACGCTATTTATTGCCCAATATGGGAAATTTAAATAAACGTGCTTCATCAGAGCATCTGCATTCATTTTTCCGTATTGGTCTTTAACGTACAACATTAACTTTTTGTCGTCCGCTTTAAGTGTGTTAAAGTAATTTGTTGTTTCGTTGCATTTATATGCTTTTTCAAGGTCGGTTAAAATCCCTTTACTAACCATTGAAGTTAAATCTGCGTGAGCAGAGTAAGAGTAACAACCGTATTTGTACGGAACAAAGTCGTATTCAGGCTTGGCTTGATTTTTTGTAAACAGGAAAAGTAATTTTTGCAGACTGATTTTATCTACCTGTCCTTCAAAAACTTGCAGCAAGGCTAATATAATTTTTCGTCTGTAAAACATTTAGCAAAAATAGCAAAAATAGTTCATTGTTCGTATGCCAACCCGTAAAAAGTTCACCAGGTGTCAGCTCGTGCAACTTGATAATGTTGAAATATGTGTCGGCAAAAACTTTCCACCTACTTTCTCCACACATCAGCAAATCAACACAATAAATACATTCCCCCCACTACATTGTCTTACCTCCCCTACTTATCAACTCATCATTATCCTCGCATCCCTTATACTCAATTTGCAGGGTGATGTGGCGGATGCCGAATTTGTTTTTCAATAAGGTTTCTACCTTGTGGCGGACGGCTTGGGCATCGCTGAGGGGCATGTTATGGGAGATATTGAGGTGGGCTTCCAGGTGAATTTGTTCGTCATCCATTTGCCATACATGCAGGTGGTGAATGTTTTCCACTTGCGGTAAGGTCTCCACGCTTTGTTGAATTTTTTGAAGGTCGATGTGGCGGGGTGTTGCCTGCATCAGGATATCTACTGTTTGACGTACCACGCCCCAGGTATGGTAGATGATGTAAACTCCCACAGCAACAGTTACGAGCGGGTCGAGCCAGTAAACTTGCCAAAAGAGAATGGCTATACCTCCTGCAATAACCGCTACCGACGAGAGCGTATCGCCCAACAAATGCAGGTACGCGGCACGTATGTTCAGATTGTGCGATTTGTCTTTTTGCAATACCAAGACTGAAATCAAATTAGCCAACAGCCCGAAAACAGCTACTGTCAACATGATCCCACCCTTGATAGGTTGCGGATCCACAAAGCGTTTATAGGCTTCCACAAAAAGAAAAATGCAGATGGCGATCAACACCACGCCGTTAAAAAGAGCCGCTAAAATCTCAGCACGTTTGTAACCGAAAGTCTTTTGAGCATCAGGTTTTTTAGCGGCATGTTTCCCGGCCAAAAAGGCAATAAAAATAGCGGATGTATCACCCAAATTATGTATCGCATCCGAAATAAGGGAAAGGCTGTTGGAGATAATGCCACCTGCTACTTGTACCAAGCTTATGGAAAAATTGAGCAGTGTAACCCATAGTAGCTTTTTCCCTCGCAAGTTTTCTGCGTGGTTGTGGTGGTGATGATGGTGATGGGTTTGGCAACCCAATACTGCTTTATCTTTTTCTTTTTTGCTCATGTTATTCTTAATTTACTTTATTCGTATGCTATAAATATCCCTTCATTTTTTTGTCTTGATCGAAGCAAAAAAAAATCAAGAATACGCCTGCTTCACTCGAAAAATTAGCGCTTGAACATTGTAAGTGTTTACAACTTAGATTTAGGGAAACTCTTACAGAGTTTTGTTTGGATTTTCCATTTCCACCCCAGATGAATCTGGGGGTTATGCACGTGTTTGTCCTACGGACAATTTTCTGGTCAATCAACAATAACTACATCAAGCCCTGCAACCTTCGATCTGCGTAAATCTGCGAAAAACCCAACCCGCCACCACAGGACTCGCGAACTCGGAACTCGGAACACGTACCACGCAAACTCACAACAACAGCATAAACAAAATCACCACAACGATCCCTGCCAACAGTTCGATGCCGCCTCGTCCCAGGATGCCTTCTTTGCCTTTGATGATGAATATCCCGGTAATCGTGATAATAATCAGCGAAACGGCAAAAATGTCCGAAAATAAAGTCCACCATTTCCCCGGATTATAATGCAACCGGTTAAACTGACTGATGATGGGGCGCTTTTTCAGCGACTCGTAAAATGCTTTTCCACTCTGCATATCCACTTCCAGCGAAGAACCTCCTTTCAGGAAAACTTTCAGCTTGTCGTTTTCAGGAAAATAATGTTTCGTGTAGTTTTTATCCTCTTTGATGAGTTTCAGCATATCAATCACCATCGATTTGGAAACATCTTCCTTCGCCATGGGAAATGTCCCATCCACCTGCAATTGATGTAGTTTGACCGTATAGTTCGGATTGATGCTATCGCGATGATTAAGCATAATGCCCGACACAGCGTAAACGATGATGAGACCTGAAAAGAAAAAGGACAAGTCGCAATGAATAACACGAAACCATTTTCGCAAACGTGCTCCCGTAAAACGTTTTTTGGTCATGATGTAAATTTTGGCCAAAAATTAATGCATTCGGTTTATCCCCGCTACATTATTTTATACGACTCAGCTTCTATAAAATAAAATGAAAGGTAGTTTTTCCCTTCCTTTTCATTGCGTTCAGCTATGCGTTTGCGGAAATTATCAATACGTTCCTGTTCCGTGTTAGCCGGTGTTTCTTTTTGAGCTTTTTGTTCAGTAGCACATCCAGCCTCTCCATCCCCGTGCTTCTCAGCCGTCTGTGCTTCCAATTTTGTTTCCCAATCCACCAGGTAAGCCTCATCGATGCGTTCTTCCACCAAGGTACCTTTGACTTCCACCATGCAATTCACGGCCTCTTGATCGAAACTGCCAATCTCGTCACTTGCCTCTATGCGGATGGTTTGGGTATCATCGCTACCCATCAAAAAAAGCTTTCTCCCGCCGTGTTGGCAAACATGCGTACAAACACCGTCCACAACAACGGTTTCGCCCACAAGTGCTTCGGCATTGCTCAGCAGTTCGTCCACTTGCACAGCTTCAGACGATTCGCTTGAGCTACTTTGTTGTTTCTGACCACAGGAAATCAGCACGAAAGAAAGTGCGAAAATGCAAAAAAGTGTCTTTGAATTTTTCATTGTTCTATCTTAATTTCAAAATGGTTTAAACCGCAAAAGTTATTATCAAATATAAATTTCATCCTAGATGCAATCATCAATTACAATATTATTTGGCAAAGATGCGAAATATATTTTTTTCAGCAATCGAAAATCCTGTGTTTCCCTATTCATAAACTCTACGATTTATCCCCACGCCTGGGATACCAGCCCTTGCGTACCCGCTTGCGCTGTTCGAACATCTCACGAATACCCCAAAATGAAGAAAAAGCAAATACGCCCAGCAACGTCGACAGCACCTGATGGGACACAAGCAACGAACCAACCAAACCAGCCAGACCTAGGGCAAAAAACACCCACCAAAATCTCACGCCAAAGTAGTACTCAGCCTTAATTACAAGCGGGTGAAACAACCCAATAATGAGAAACGAGCATACGCCCACAATGATGCCCGAAAAATGCAATTCTATCATAACTATTTAAAATCAGACAAGCCAAACTATCGCAACAACAACAATTCAATCTGCAAAAATATCATTTTTTGTGTTTATTGTTCGTCAAGCTAACACCAACTTGTTAAATATAATTGTCAAAATACAAATTTCGCAATAAATAAAGGGGAGGTCAATCCCTAAATCATGGGATTTTACGGGTCAACAATTCATCATTTTCAGGGATTGTTTCCTGTTTTATTCTGCGTTATCTTTGCAAAACATTTTTTATTTCTATGGTATCTATCACCATTTTGACAGGATCTTTTTTTTCATTTACTTTGCAACCCGATGAGGAAAAACGACAATATATTGTGGGTATTAAAAGGGGGATTAATAGTCCTCTTCTCATTTTATACGGTGGGAACAACACTGTTTTTTCATGAACACAATATCGGTAACGAAAGGATTGTTCACTCCCACCCTTTCAAAGATGCTGACCACAATCACTCCACATCCGAAATTTTTCTAATAGGGCAGTTAAGCTATTTTGCTTCAACTGATGATGTCGTTCCCCAGTTTAATTTGGAAACTCCGGTTGTTTTATTGGATTATCTGAATAGTAAAACAACCAACCTATTTTTATCAAAATTATATTTTTTAACCGTCTCCCCAAGAGCACCTCCCGTGCCGGCTGCTTAAATTTCAACAACATTATTTATACAATCACAATTACGAGCTGGTTTCAATGAATTCCACCTGTTCTGACGTGTTTTGGTAGATCCTGTCAAAGGTTTTGTGTTTCCAAAACCCTGATAAAGCCCTGACAGATTCAAACGGGTTAACTATGAGGGCGCTGATAGGTTTTACACGACCACTTTTGGTTGTCTGCAATCTGATAACATTATGCGTGGAATATTCAAAACAGGTTCGACTGTAATAATTTTACAATTCACAATGAAAAGACTATTATATTCAAAAAGATCATTATGTATAATGGGCTTACTCCTTGCCTTATCTATAAACTGCTTACCTGCAAATCACTTATCTGCAAGCCAACTATTTAGCAATACGATAAACAGCAATTCAGAAGTACCTTTCTCAAAAAACTTGTATGACGAAAGTGATCACATAGTAGACACAAGAAGCGAAACAGATGCTAATGTTTTTGGACATGTACTTGATGCTAATACAAAAGAGCATTTGCCATATGTTACTATTCAACTGAAGGGTACAACTGTGGGAACCACAACCGATGTATCAGGACACTATTTTATAAAAAACCTCCCGATAGGGCAATTTACAATTCTTGCCCAACATGTGGGATATGAAACTTTAGAGAAGGAAGTGATACTGAAAGAACATAAAACGATTGAACTGAACTTCGAGCTAAAACCGGCACTGCTATCGCTAGACGAGGTAGTAGTTTCCGCCAATCGGAATGAGACATCCAGAAAAATGGCTCCCTCACTGGTTACCATTCTGGATATGAAAACATTGGAATTTACAAACTCCTGCGACCTGTCACAAGGGCTGAAATTCCAGCCGGGACTACGGGTAGAGAATAATTGTCAAAACTGCGGGTTCACGCAAGTTCGTATTAACGGACTTGAGGGTCCCTACTCACAGATACTTATAAACTCTCGCCCTGTAGTGGGTTCACTGGCAGCTGTCTACGGATTGGAGCAGATCCCTGCCAATATGATAGAGCGGGTAGAAGTGATGAGAGGCGGAGGCTCGGCACTGTTTGGCTCTTCCGCCATAGGTGGGGTCATCAACATCATAACCCGCGAGCCCATTCGCAATTCGGGCGAAGTGAGTCATAATGCACTCAACTACAACGGTACAAGTAATTGGCAGCAAAGTACCGCGTTTAATGCCTCCATACTCACTGATAGTCGTAAGGCAGGTATCACCGTGTTTGGACAAAACAGAGTAAGAGATGCGTTTGATCACGATAACGATGGTTTTTCTGAAATCGCGGAACTGAAAAACAGAACCCTGGGATTTCACTCTTTTCTGAAAACCGGTCTCTATTCTAAACTCACGTTCGATTATCGCAATATGCACGAACATCGCCGTGGAGGCGACAATTTAAAACTTCAACCGTTCGAGGCCTATATAGCCGAGCAGTTGGAGCACTACATTAATGGAGGGGGACTGAACTTCAGCAGAACCGACTCCGATGGTAACAACGCTTTAAGTATTTACGCTTCGGCTCAACATGTGTTACGTTTGAGCTATTACGGTGGTGGTAACCCGGTGGTAAGTGAGGCTCCAGATGACGAAGTGAGGGATGCTTTCGATAACAATAACTCCCGATTAACTTCGTTTGGTCGCTCTACTGAGCTTACATTTCAAGCAGGCACACAATATATGCATCGGTTTGATCGGCTGCTATTCATGCCGGCAGAGATAACGGGCGGTTTGGAATATCTGCAAGATAATCTGAAAGACGCAAGCGGTTACCGCC
>JAAYQF010000103.1 GCA_012519425.1 Bacteroidales bacterium
ATAATGTGTTTCTATTTTCTGCACACATTCATCTGCAAATTTGCCGATTTCGGTTAATTGCATTTCGCCATTTTTGATTTTTCCGAAATAATGTTCACGTTTTGCTGTGCAAATGGTAATAAAATAATCACCACCCGAATAATTATGCCATTTGGCCCGCGCAGATGGAATACGATATCTGTTTTGAAATTTTTCGTAAGACATAGTTTTAGGTTAAAATGTGTTTTGTTAATTGTGGAGACGCCACAATGTGACGTCTCCTACGTTGTTTCGGAATCGTGACACCTTAACTCCATGGCCTCCGTGCTTAAGGCAATCTGGGTAGAATTGTTCATTTTATTCATGGTTTTTTACTACTTATTAGATTTAACAAAAAAAGAGAACTCTTATTTTGACCTTAAGAATTCTCTTTTCTTTTGCGGTATGGACGGGACTCGAACCCGCGACCTCCTGCGTGACAGGCAGGCATTCTAACCAGCTGAACTACCACACCAAATCTGCATTTTTCCAAATGCCCTGCAAAGATAAATGTTTTTTTTATTTCTACAAAGGTTTAACGAATAATTTTTGTGAAGCTATAGGCTGTCTCAAAATAAGTATTCAACCAAGAAATGGTAAGGTTTCTTAGAAGTGTCCCAACGCAAGGCGTTGAGATTGAGGGCGAAGAAGTATATGAAATATGTGACTGAGCCCGTGCTTCGACAAGCTCAGCAACCATCGAAAGTAACGTGGTTACTGAGCGAAGTCAAAGTGCAGCAGTTGGGCACTTACTTATGCATCGCCGGGGGGATCTTTATTTAATATCCACGTATTGCCTTAATACCCGGCAAAACCTTGCCTTCAATGGCTTCCAGTAAAGCACCACCACCGGTGGACACATAGGATATTCCGTCAAATAAGCCGAATTTGTTGACACAAGCGACCGAGTCACCACCACCAACCAAAGAGAATGCTCCTTTCTTGGTGGCTTCAACGATGGCTTCACCTACAGCGCGTGAACCTGACGTGAAGTTTTCGAATTCAAATACTCCTGTCGGACCGTTCCATAAAATGGTTTTAGAGGCTTTGATAACATCTCCGAATAACTTTTCTGTCTCGGGACCTATGTCCAAACCTTCCCATCCATCAGGTATTTCATCTACTTTTACAAACTGTGTATTGGCATCATTGCTGAATTCGTCGGCTATTTTAGCATCCACTGCCAAAACCATTTTAACATTGTTTTTCTTTGCCTTTTCAAGCAGTTCCAACGCTAGATTCAATTTATCTTCTTCACAAATGGAGTTACCAATCTTACCTCCCATGGCTTTGGTGAAAGTATAGGTCATGCCGCCTGCGATGATCAGATTGTCAACTTTTCCCAATAAATTTTCAATGATTTCAATTTTGGAAGAAACCTTGGCACCACCCATGATAGCCGTAAACGGACGGGCTGTGTCCTTCATAATTTTTTCGATGGCATTTACTTCTTTTTCCATCAGATAACCAAACATCTTGTTGTTGGTGTCAAAATGGTCGGCGATCAGGGCTGTGGAAGCATGTGCTCTGTGTGCAGTTCCGAAGGCATCATTAACATAGCAATCGGCGTAGGAAGCCAATGTAGCTGTAAATGCTTTTTGACTTTCTTTGACTGCTTTTTTGGCTGCTTCCTTTTCCTCATCAGATGCAAAATCGCCACGTGGTTTGCCTTCTTCTTCTGCGTAGAAACGCAGGTTTTCCAATAACAAAGCCTGGCCGGGCTGTAATGCCTTGACCATAGCTGCTGTTTTTTCACCCATGCATTCGTCTGCGAATTTTACCTGGGTTCCTAGTAATTTAGAAACATGATCTACTACCACTTTCAGTGAAAATTTAGGATCCGGGTTCTTCTTCGGACGACCCATGTGGGAGGCGATGATCAAGCTACCGCCATCTGCTAAAATTTTCTTTAAAGTAGGCAAAGCTCCGCGAATACGTGTATCATCCGTAATTTTGAAATTTTCATCTACAGGAACGTTAAAATCAACGCGCACAAAGGCTTTCTTGCCTGAAAAATTGTATTTGTCTATTGTTTGCATAATATTTTTGTTGTTTATTTTATGAGTTTTAGTTTAATATTAAAAGTTATAAGAAGTTATGGAAGTTATGGAAGTTAGTAGTTAGTAGCTTGTAGTTAGTAGTTAGTTAAAGAAGTTGGGGAAGTTAGCGTGTTCCGTGTTCCGGGGTCACGTGGTCTGGTTTATTCGTCGTCTTTCGTTCTTTATTCTTTTGTCTTTATTCTTTTGTCTTTGTTCTTTTGTCTTTATTCTTTCGTCTTTGTTCTTTTGTCTTTGTTCTTTTGTCTTTGTTCAATTCGTCTTATATTCAAACTTCACCTTCTTCAGTTCCTCATTTGCCTGCACAATTTTATCCTTTAAGTCTTCTTTGTAGACTGCCAATTTAGCTTGAAGATTCGGATCTGTTGTAGCCAGTATTTGTACGGCTAATAATGCGGCATTTTGTGCTGCATTGATGCCGACGGTTGCCACGGGAATACCGGGAGGCATTTGTACGATGGCAAGTAAGGCATCCATACCCTCCAGACTTGCACTGATGGGAACTCCGATGACCGGTAGGGTAGTCATGGAAGCTATTACGCCGGGCAAATGCGCTGCCATTCCTGCAGCAGCTATAATTACTTCTATGCCCTTTTTGCGGGCTTGTGATGCGAAAGCTTCAACTTCCCCGGGAGTTCGGTGCGCTGACAAAGCGTTGATTTCAAAAGGAATCTGAAATTCATCCAATACCTTTGCAGCCTTTTCCATCACAGGCAAATCGGAAGTGCTGCCCATAATGATACTAACGCGTGCTAACATTGTTTTATTGATTAATATTTAACTGTCTCCGCTTGCGATTTATCATTCATTGAGTGGCGATTTTTATCCAATCCAAATGGTGAATCGTCTGCCGGCAAATTATTATCCTATCGTAGCTTTATAGGCTTCTGCCGACAGTAGATCATTTGCCTGAGCGGCATCGCTGACTTTAATTTTGATGATCCAACCATCTCCGTATGGATCGTCATTTACCAATTCAGGAGCATCTTCCAAAGCTTCGTTGAATTCCAATACTTCGCCTGCAATCGGCATAAAAAGTTCGGATACGGTTTTTACAGCTTCGACAGAACCGAAGACTTCGCCTTGCTCTAAGGATTCACCAACGGTTTCAACTTCTACGAATACGATTTCACCCAATTCGCTTTGTGCATAATCGGTAATACCTACAGTTGCTGTGTCACCTTCTATACGAATCCATTCGTGCTCCTTGGTGTACTTTAATTTAGATGGAATATTCATGATTTTTAATAAAAATGTACATAATTCAGACTTTGCAAAGATAGGTTTTTTTGATGAATATTTATAACGCCATTTTACACGTCAAAGGAAAATGATCCGAATAGTGCACATTGTTGTCTAATTTAAAAGATTTCAACTCAAGTGCAGGGTTATATAAAATATGATCGATCCGGAATCTCAGCAGCGCATCGGTAAATGTCCATCCTAATCCGAAACCCTTCTTCACAAAAGCATCCTGTAAATCTCCCCTGATGGTGGTGTAAGCGTAAGATGAAGGAAGATCGTTGAAGTCGCCTACAACCATTACGGGGTGGGGGGATGCTTTGATTTGTCCGGAAACAATTTCTGCTTGTTTGGATCTTATCTTGTAGGCTGTGCCCAATTTCCGTGAAAAGTGCATGGTTGTTCCTTTCAGGTTGTCGGTGTCAAAATTATCCTTCAACCGCATTGCCAAAACTTTATCCTTTTCGGTGATGTAGTTGGACTCAAGGTGACAATTAAAAATTCTGATGGTCTTTCCCTTAATATTGATGTCAGAATAGATAGCTGAATTATAATGGGATTCAAAATTCACCGTTTGCTTGCTGGTAATGGGATATTTGGAAAAAGTAGCATTGCCGAAATAAGATCTTCCTGTGTTCACCTGGAAATGGACATGATGATAAGGGTATTTCTTGAATATATTCACCAAGTCTTTTTCTGTCAGGTAAGTATCACTGAAGTGGGCGGAATATTCTTGAATGCACAGAATATCAGGGTCTTCTTCCAATATGTGTTTGATAACTAAATTGGGTGATTTTTTTGTATGTTTTTTCATCATACCATTTGCATACGTGTTATAAGTCATCAGAGAAAAGTCATAATCTCCCTGATAGGATTCGGAGCTTTTTACGTTCAATGGTATCGTATTTTGAATGATACGCCAATTCAAGAGTAGTACTGATAAAGAAATTAGTATATACCACTTCTTCCATAGAATCCAAAGCACTACAAAGAATATGTTTACAGGAATCAAAGCCGGCAGGAGAAGGGTGGTATAAGCCGGTATTAGCCAGTTGTCGGGGCTGACTTGTGATGCAATAAAAGTCAACAACATAAGGACAGCTGCGAACAAGTTTGCAATGACGAGCAATATAGTCAATAGTCCTTTACCTATATTCATAGAATCTGTTTTCTTTTGTACGAAAGCATGGAAGGCAGTGTTTTTTAGTTGAATATTCGTTTTGAGACAGCCCTGCTGAACTTTTATTTACCTTGTTCGAACAGTTTCTTTTTTTCTTCTGATGTCAGGCTTCCGTATCCGGATGATTTAATCTTATCGAGAATGCGGTCAATTTCTTTCATTCGTCTTGCTTTGTCCATGTTGAACTCGGCATCTGTCATTTTTCGATTGGATGGTTTAGCAGGCTTTATTTTTAATTTTCGCGATTTAAACAGGTTGGATATGCTGTCCATCAATCTGTTGAAACCTTTCGTGGAATCCTTGCCACGTCGCAAAGATATAATAAAAAAATAACCGTACAAAGCTCCGCCCAAGTGTGCTAATTGCCCGCCTGCATTGCTGGAAGTGACGCCGAATAGACTTATCAATACGGCAGCAATGGCAATGTATTTAAGTTTAACCATGCCGATCAGGAAAAATCTCAATTCCATATTGGGAAATTGCATGGCGACGGCAAGGATCATCGCCATGATAGATCCGGAGGCACCCATTAAAATGCTGAAATGTACCTGATTCGAAAACAGTGGAAAAACGTTGTAAGATATTAAATAAACCAAACCTGCTGAAAGGCCGCCCCAAAAGTAAAGTCCGTAAAGCTGTTTTTGGGTGAAACGCATCAAGAATAATTTCCCAAACCAGTACAAAGCAAACATGTTGAAAAAAATGTGGAAGAAATCTTTGTGTAAAAACATGTAGGTGACAACTGTCCAGGGTTTGTAGAGCAGGCTCTTTAAATTAGACGGCATGGCCAGGTAGGTGTAAATAAACTCACCATCTAATTTAAAAAGCTGCATCACAAGCACAAAAATTTTCAATACAAGGAAAAGGACTGAATTAATATATATCAGTCGGATGACAGCATCACCTTGTTTGTAAGTGGATTTTAAATTTTCAAGAAAACTCATGGAGCGTCAATATAACTTTGTTTTTCTCTTCCAGTACAGAATCAGGATAATTCCGAATAACATGCCTCCCAGGTGGGCAAAATGTGCGACACTGTCGCCGGAGAAATTAGCTACGCCCAGGAACAATTCTGCAATACCATATATGATTACAAAAACCCTCGCTCTAATGGGTACGGGGAAAAACAGCAGCATCAGCTGAACATCGGGGAAAAGCCAGCCGAAAGCCAGCAATAACCCGAAAACTGCTCCTGATGCACCTACTGTAACCGGAAGGTTGAGAAAGAGATTTTTAAACTCAATAATTTGAGGGGCAGTGAAATGTGCTAACCCTGAAATTTTGAAATACTTTGTCAGAACATGCTCCACAGGTAACAGAGGAATGCCCGAGTTTGCAGCAATGGCTTCATTGAAGGCTGCTATGATTTTATGATACTCTATCGTCCAGAAAACTTGTTGTATCAAACCGGCTCCAATCCCTGTCACGAAATAATAAATCAGGAAACGCCTGGGACCCCAGAAATTTTCGATTACCCCTCCGAACATATATAATGCAAACATGTTGAAAAATAAGTGGCTGAACCCACCGTGCATAAACATGTAGGTAATCAGTTGGGGAAGTTTGAATTTCTCGGATGACCAATAATGCATTCCTAAAATATCAGTCAAGTCAAGAGACAGACCCCATTTCCTTAAAATTCCCGGTAATAATATGGTGGCAAGCCATAAAATAACATTGATGGCAATTAGGTTTTTTACTACCGGAGGTAGAATTGATGATCGGCTGCTGCGCATTTTATGATTTTATTTTATCAAAATTGAAGGACAAAAGTAAGTAAAATATCGCCAAAAACATGTTTTCTAACATATTTTTTAATTTTAAGGAAAGAAATGTTATAATTTTTACGGAAATTATTTGTTTTTACAAATCAAACTATTACATTTGCTCCTTGAATAAATAATTCACATCTGTCTAATCTTATAAAATCATTCACATTATGAACAAAGCTGAATTAATTAACGCAATCGCTGCAGAAGCAGGTTTGAGCAAAGTTGACGCAAAAAAAGCATTGGATGCTACAGTAAAAGCTATTACCGGTGCGTTAGCTGCTGGTGACAAAGTAAGTCTGATTGGTTTTGGAACATTCTCAGTTGCAGAACGTAGTGCTCGTCAGGGTATCAATCCAAAAACAAAACAACCGATCAAAATTCCGGCTAAAAAAGTTGCAAAATTCAAAGCCGGTTCTGAACTTGCTGCTGCTGTAAACTAATAAAGAATTATTTTTAGCGAAGAGGCTGCACAAAAGGTCGAAAGATCTGATGTGCAGCCTTTTTTTACAGACTACAACATCTGTTACTAAGGATGGGATATTCAGTAAATAACAAAACTGAAACTTTGCGTATAAGTGCTCTGATGAACAGGTGGGGGAAGGTGTTTTGTTGTCTTTTTTATTCCGGGGCTTGCGCTGTCTCTGCTTTCTTTCCTTTTTTCCTGAAAATTCCTTTTATCAAATCCCAGTAATACACAAACATTTCAGGGACGGTATTAAAGTCTTCCCGGTAAATCAAGCCTACTCCCTGGGTGGTTTTGGCCTCCCGCAGTTGTGCCCGGTCGATGGTATGGTTGTAGGCGGTAAACCGCAATCTGCCCGACTCTATAAGTTTATATTCCAGGTCAAAGTCGCCAATGAATTTATTTTCGCTGATATTGTCGTTGCGGTAACCGATATTGCCGTTGATGATGAGTCGGTTGTTGGGTTGAATCAAGATTTGTGCTTTGACTTCATCCGATTCTACATCCGCTTTTTGCCAATCGAATCCTAAGGACACCACATTGGAGTTTAAGATGTTTTGCAGGTAATTGTTGATTTGTGCACTTCCGGATGCCATTGCCAGGGAAATACCTTCATTCACACCAACGGCTGTAGCCCGTATATTTTCAGGTGTAAAAAATTTATGAAAAAGAATCAGATACAGAATTTGCCGATTCATCATTTCTTCGGTGTTGATAATATTCCTGACCCGGCTTTTTACACTTTCGTCACTGGAGGGCAGGTCAATGTCAAATTTGATAGTTGGCGACATCAGGTCGTCTGTCAGGTGTAATATGCAGTGTACCGGTACAGTTGATCTGCTGGTTATTTGCCGCAATTCGTCACCCTCAATCAAATCTGTCAGGGAAGCTGTCAGGGGATAATACCCGGTGATGTCTACTTCTGCTTCAAACGGGTTGCCTGCCCAGGTTAGCGTACTACCCTCATTGATTTTAAACTCTTTTCTGATAACGGTTTGTAGGGTGAATAAATAATAACTCTGCTCCAATTCTATCGTCCCAAAAACCTCTGCATCAGAATAAGTGTCAAATTTAACTCTGATATCACCGCTGCCACGCCCCGTAATCTTGTCTCCTGCCCGGGTATCAACCAAAATATCTATTTCTGCTTCGGGTGTGACTTCTATCTGCATGTCAACCTTCACATTGAAGGGGGTCTGATTGACTGTTCTTCTTCCGGTGGGTAATTCAACTACATATTGATTTTTGCGAAGGGAACCGAAAGTGATAAAATCGTTTTCCATGGCAGTTGAAGCTGTCTCCATCGACATATAACACTTGGTACCGGGTTGGGAAGTACCGTTTATAACGATATTGGCTTCACTGTCGTTGCCGAATATTTTGACCAATCCGCTCAAGTAAGCTTTGCCGTAGAAAAACTCATCTTCGGCGGATGTAGTATTTAAAGCCATTATTTTGTTTGAATTGATGTTGACATCATACACCATTTTTTCAAAGCTTCCGTCGTGATTGATTAGTCCATTGAGGATTGCTTCGTTTTCATCACTGTCTGTCAGCTTGATGTTGTCGAGATGAATGGCATAAGGAGTCAGTTTGACCCTATCATTGAAGGAGTAGTTTGTATTTAATAAATCAATGGAAGCCCCGCCATCTGTGACATCTATTTCTCCATCAAAAAGGACACTTTGCGCAGGTCCGAATATCCGCAATATACCGGCACCCTTTCCTCTGAAATTACTGGCGACACCCTGGAAATATCTGTTCAAAAATGCAAGAGGGAACTGCTTGGCATCTATGTAGATATCAAGTGAATCTGCTTTGGGAACGTAATAGGCTGTCGCTTGCGCCACTTCTTCCTGAGCATCGTTTATGAAATCACCCAAAATGATTAATCGGTTGTATTCTTTGTCCCAGGTGGATGACAGATAGCCGTCAGCAACCAGAGAATCGTTGATGGAAAAATTATCAGCATACAGATTACCTAAGAGAATGGGTTCTTCCAATAAATTGAACAACTTTAAGTTGCCGGTAATGAACCCGCCGAAGCTGACACCTTGCAGACGCAACAGACTCATCAGGTAATCCAGGTTCAAGTCATTCATTTTCAACGTTAAACTGTCAGTCTTGTCATGTGAAGCCCTACCATCAATATGAATGAATTGTTGATCATTTTCAAATAAGAAATTATTAATGCAGATCAAACTGTCAGCATAAAAATCTATGTCGGACGCCCTTATGTGCCAGATTGAGTCTGATATGATAATTTGGCTGGGACGAATAAAGATATTTGCCGACAATGCGTTGTTTACTTTCTTTAATTTAGCCTTTGCATTTATTTCTCCGGCATTCGTGACTTCCAAATTGTTTTGCCACATGAGCCTGGCAAGAACATTATCTTCAGAAGCTTCCGAAGAAAGATAAATATTCATAACATCCGAGAATTGGTCAATCAATTGTGTTCTTCCGACCAACAGTAGTTTATTATCAGTATTATCTACTCGCAGGGATAGGTTTTCAAAAAGTTGTTTTTCAGTTTTCAAGGTATCTAACCGGACCAGTAAATCGATTATACCGGTGTTCTCGTCAATCTCTCCTTGAAAAATTGAATTACCACTGATTTCATAAGGTAAAGCCAGGATATGCGATATTTCCGAGGTGTTTTGTAAACTCAGGTCAATGGAAACGACGTTGGGGAGATGCGGGGTTTTATTTTTGTTATTATTCTTCTTGTCATTTTTACCGTTGTTTTTACTTGTTGCCGGTAAATAATCAGTCAATAGTTTCTCAAAGGTATGTCCGATGCTACTGTATTTAAAATTACCGATAAAGGACCCGTTCAGGTAGTCGGATCGGATGCTGAAAAAGGTATGACCGACCTCGGTTTTGGATGTAAAAATGAAATCGTTGGCATTGAGCGTTTGATTGTTGTTTGTGAAAGTAATGTCTTGCAACATCAAAACACCATTCAGATTATCCAGATTCCTTCCGTTGAGTTTGCTGATGCCCCGGAAAGAAAGTTTAGAGTCAGGATAATCTTTTATTATATTCAGGGCGTGGAGATCAGTATTGTTGACGGTCAGGTCGAAATCAAAAACCGGCACCTCCGGATCTTTGAAGTCAATGATTCCTAAAAATTCTGCGTCAATATTTTCATCCTTAATATTGAATTTTCCGTTGAAGCCGTTGCCATCATATTTGCCGTCAAACTCAGCATTGGTATATCGATAATTACTCATTTCAAACTCTGAGAATACACCTTTCATTGAACCCTTAAAAGGCTCATTGTGAGTTTTAATTCCTTGGGTGCTCAGTTTGATGGCGATATTCCCAAAGCTTGTATCGTTCAGGAGTGCTCCTACAGACAGCTTGTTGGTCTTCAATGCACCATTGTATGTCAGATCCCTTAAATTGTTTTCAAAACGTAAAGATATGTCGGAGGAAATATTACCAACCTTGGTGTTGAAATTTCCAAATGCCACCAAATCACTCATGAATCCGGAGATATTCCCCCTAAAAGAAATTCTTCCAAGCCTGTGTATTTCGTCGGAAAACACAAAAGGCATGTTTCCGATTTTAGATATCACATCTTGTACTTCATAGGTTGAAGCTTGCATTTTATTCACGCTTCCATAAATGAATGCCTCCTGCACGTTTGGTAATCCGCTGATGTCCAGGCTGGCATTCATCAGGATGGTCTTGCCGAATGATGCTTTGACATCTTTAAAACGAAGACTGGATAATTTACCTGAAATGGTAGCGCTCAAACTGACAGCATCGTGAATATTCACAAATTCAGGTACCCAGGCGCTGATGTCAGACAATGCGATTCGGGTATCCTTAACAGGGATCAGAACAGAATATCTGTTTGTAAAATGCGTGTCACTCTCCAATGAATCCGAAACAACTGACAGATTATCCAAATTGATTTCCGAATTGGGCAGGGTGATTTGAAATACAGGGAAGCTTATATTTTTAGGAGAACCGATTACTTGAAGCGACAGGTTGGAGAGTTCAAATCCGGATTGCTCTATTGCTTTTAAATGCTTGATGGAGGCATTGATAGTGTCGTTGGTCAGTATGTTGATTGAAACGGCTGAGTGAATTTGTCCGAAAGTAATCTGACGTACTATTTCCTGCCGGATATTGATAGAATCAGCCAATTCGGTATATGATATTTCTGACTCGATGATTTCAAGTTCTTCTAACCTTAAATCCAATAATGTGGGCTGAGGTTCGGTTTTGGGTTGAAAAAGAAAACTGTAATTTGTATTTCCAAAAGGGTCTGTTATGATATGCGCATGCAGTCTGTCAATGATCAGGTCCGAAAATGCAATTTTCCCCTTTATAAGCTTGAAAAAATCAAATCCGGTGTGTATCTTTTTGATGCTCAGCAGGGTGTCTTGCTGCAAATCTTCTATGTAAATATCTTCAATGGTCAGTCGGTTGAAAAAACGATAATCGACCCTGCCAATATCAATGGTTGTATGTAAATTTTCAGAAAGATTGCGTGTGATTACGTGGACCACAGCACTTTGTATTCTACTGAACTGGAGTAGAACGGCCGGAACTGCCGTAATTAAAAAGAAGGCAGAAAGCGCAATGATAAGTATTTTAATTGATTTTTTTATACCTTTGAACTTTGTTTGCACAAAAGTAAAGAATAGTTTGAAATAAACAAAGATTGAAATTCCGTGTTGGGTGGTGTCTCATTTGAATATTTCTAAGACACCTTATGGTTTTTGCTTGAATATTTACTTTTGAGACAGCCCCAATTTGTATGAAATAGTATTGAATAGTGTTGAAAGTTATGCCAGACATTTATATTTTAGGGATAGAATCATCTTGCGACGATACTTCTGCGGCCGTGCTCAAGAACAATTTATTGCTTTCGAATGTGACAGCCGGACAAGCGGTGCATGAAAAGTATGGTGGTGTTGTTCCCGAACTGGCATCGCGTGCCCATCAACAAAATATTATTCCGGTAGTGCAGGAAGCTCTTCGTGAAGCGGGGGTTGATAAATCGGAACTTTCGGCAATAGCATTTACCCGTGGTCCGGGCCTGTTAGGCTCCTTGCTGGTCGGAGCTTCCTTCGCCAAAGGATTTGCTCAGGCACTGGAAATACCCCTGATTGAAGTAGACCATTTACAGGCGCATGTGCTGGCACATTTTATCAGTCAAGGTCAGGCAGATGAAAGGAGGCCGGAATTTCCTTTTTTATGCTTGATGGTCTCCGGTGGTAATTCTCAGATTATTCTTGTGAAATCTTATTTTGATATGGAAATAATTGGGCAAACGATTGATGATGCGGCCGGAGAAGCATTTGACAAATGTGCTAAAGTTATGGGATTGCCTTATCCCGGGGGACCACATATTGAGCGTTTGGCACAGGCAGGCAATCCTGAGGTATTTAAGTTTTCTAAGCCGCAAGTAGCCGGATACGACTACAGCTTCAGTGGATTAAAAACTTCTTTTTTATATTTGTTGCGCGATAAGACCAAGGAAGATCCTGCATTTGTCCGTGATAATCAATCTGATTTGTCGGCATCTTTACAAGCTACCATCGTGGATATTTTGATGAATAAATTAATAGAGGCAGCAAAAGATTTGAAAATCAGTGAGATTGCGGTGGCAGGCGGGGTCTCGGCAAATAAAGCTTTGCGGAATGCCATGCTGAAAACAGGTCAGGAATTGGGATGGAAGGTGTATATTCCACCTTTTTCTTTTACCACGGATAATGGTGCCATGATAGCCATTACCGGATATTACAAATATCTGAATAAGGATTTTTGTGATTTGTCGGCAACTTCTTATGCACGTGTAACTTTTTGATATCAATAATCATCAACGATTATGTTTATACCATCATGTTAATAACAATGTAATCATGGCAAAACTAAAACTTCCCGGAAAACTTGATTCGATGCATGGCATTATCTACTTCTTCGTCATTTTGCTTGTTGCCCATTTTTTTTGGAAATACACCATGTTGGGTGACGAGTCTAACGAAGTGGTTACATTCTTTGGTATAGACCTGTCAGCCGGATTCAACGCCATGGTTGTACATTTAACCGGGATGGTGTATAAAGTTTTAGTATGGCTGGGTTATGATGTTGAGATTGTAGGTAATAGTATTATCAGGCACGATAACGGTGCGGCCGTCAGGATCATATGGGCTTGCACAGGATATAAGCAGGCTTATATTTTTGCAACTATCATATTGTTTTACAAAGGACCGTTTTTAAGGAAATTGTGGTATATACCGGCAGGTTTGGTGGTAGTTTATTTGTTCAATATTTTTAGGATGGTAATGATAATTGCCGCTATCAGAAAGAATCCCGAGAGTTTTGATTTTTTGCATGAAGGCTTATATAAATACATGTTTTACGGTATCATTTTTCTGATGTGGGTACTTTGGGAGGAAAAAATTCGTAAATTTGCGGGTCGAAAAGAGCAAGTTGAAGAAGAGTGATGAAAGCGTTGTCCCATAAGTGATTAACTGCTGCGTTACTTTCCTGGTTGAATATTTATTTTGAGAAATTGTTTCGGTAATCCGGGTGACAGGTTCTTTAAGGAGATTTGTTCGCTGAATAGTCCTGGAATAGAAGTGAAAGTCATTCACATTTGATGATTTTGAGTTTTACAATAAATTATCCGGTTCGTGAAAAGGTATTCGTTGTTTTTTTTATTTGGCTTAATGCCATTGTTTGTTTCGGCTCAGTTGATTATCAATGAGTTGATGTCGAATAATATTTCAGCTCATTTTGATGAGTCGTGGAACTACAGCATGTGGGTTGAATTGTATAATACGAATACCTCTGCAAGTTACAATCAGCAGCAGTACTTTTTGACGGATGACCTGTCGGAGCCGAAAAAGTGGAGACCATCTTCCAAACTTATCAGGCCGAATTCATATAGTGTTTTGTTTTTTGAGCGACCTGAGAAGACGGGACATGCTACTTTTAAACTTGATCCTGAGGGTGGAAGTTTGTACTTGCTCAATTCAACGGGAGTAATTATTGACCAGGTTCAATATCCTCAGCAATATAGAAATGCTTCCTACGGAAGAATTCAGGATGCAGCCGATGAGTGGGTGTATTTTTCCGAATACTCGCCCGGAACAACCAACGACAATAAAAAGTGGGCAAATCAACGTTGCACTGCTCCCCAATTAGAAACGCAGGGTGGATTTTATTCGCAAAGTAGTATTAGGGTGAGATTTGTTGCTCCGGAAGCAGGAGAAACCATTTATTACACTGATAATGGAGATGAACCTACAGGGACATCGAAACTATACAACGCCAATACCGGGATATTAGTGAATAAAACAACCGTAATAAGAGCGGTTTGTGTGGCGGATAATAAGTTACCCGGCGATATTGTCTCTGCAACATATTTCATCAATACAAGAGATTTTAATTTGCCGGTGGTTTCATTTATTACTGCTCCGAAAAATCTGACCGACAATACCATAGGTATTTATGTACAAGGTACCAATGGAATTCCCGGGAATGGTTCTGATCAGCCTGTAAACTGGAACCAGGATTGGTGGCGACCTGCCAATTTTGAATTTTACGATCAATCCAAAACAAATCATTTGAATCAGGAACTCGATATCGCTATAGCCGGGGGTTGGTCACGTACTTTCGCTCCTCAAAAATCACTTAAAATCACACCACGAAAAAAACACGGAGACAATCGTTTGAGATATGATTTTTTTGCTCACGTTAAACCGAATCAAAAATATTCAAGTATTTTGCTGCGTAACTCGGGAAATGATTATAACGGGACCATGATGCGTGATGCATTTATGCAAACTTTGATCATAGGTCGATTAGATGTTGATTATCAGGCATATTTGCCGGCTATATGCTATATCAATGGAAATTATTACGGCATTCAAAACTTGAGGGAACGCTCCAATCACCATTTTGTATATTCTAATTACGGGCTTGATGAAGAGGAGATTGATTTGCTTGATCCCAACAGTATATATAACGAACCTTTCAGGTCTTTTTTAAGCTTTGTGCGAACCAATGATGTTTCCGATGCATCTATTTACTCAGAAGTTGAGTCTGCGATGGAGGTAAATAATTTTGCCGATTACTATCTGGCTGAAATTTTTTATGATGACACAGATTGGCCGCATAATAATTTAAAGGTCTGGAAGGCAAAAGAGAATGGGAAATGGAGATGGATTCTTTATGATACAGATTTCGGCTTTGGTAATTACAACAACAATACCTTGGATTATGTGTATGAGAAAAATGATCCGTCATCCTTAGTTTTTAAAGAATTGATGAAAAATCAGACCTTTAAGCAAAAGTTTATCAGTCGATTTTGTATCCATATTTCATCCACATTTGAAACAAATAGGGTTAATCGTGTGATGGATAGTTTAGCGAACGCCATCGTAGATGAAATACCGTATCACAAGCAAAGATGGGGTCAATCGAATAATTTTGACTGGGGAATCAACTCCATGAAGAATTTTGGCAGAAATCGCCCGCAAAAAATGATGGAGTTTTTAGGCTCCCGATATTTTGGCTCAACCCCTGTACAAACAATCAGTATTAGCTCTAATATTGACGATGCTCGATATCTTTTTAATTCAGAACCCGTAATGGATGCTTCTGTTACTTTGCAGTGGTTCAGTAATCAATCTTTCAGCCTGGAGCCTGCAGAGTTGCCCGGATTCCGCTTTGAGCATTGGGAGATTCAGCAGGTCGAATCAGAAAATGTATTGTTTTTTGATATGGGAAGCAGATGGAAGTATTGGGATTCGTATGGGCTTCCTGCAGCTGATTGGAACAAAGAAAGTTATGATGATAGTGGCTGGAAGGAAGGACAGGCTCAACTAGGTTATGGAGATCGGTTTCCTGATGTAAAAACTTTATTAAGTTATGGAGGTGATCCGAATAACAAATATACAACTGCTTATTTCCGAAAGGAAATCACAGTTAGTAATTTAAGCTCCAAGAGAGACTTTAGAGTTCGGATTTATGTGGATGATGGGGCTTGTGTTTACGTGAATGGAAATGAAATAGGCAGGTATAATTTACCGGATGGTCCGTTAAATTATAGCACATTAGCCCCCACATATAATAATGGTGATTATGTGGACTTCGATGTTCCTTTTGAATTTCTGAAAGAGGGAACGAATTTAATCGCGGTGGAGGTGCATCAGAATATGCCTACAAGCTCTGATTTAGTTTTTGATATGAGCCTTTCATACACTCCTGTGGAAAGAAAGGACCTTTATACAAATCCCGTGTTTAGTCAACAGCTTACTCAGAATCTGAGAATCAAAGCCATTTATGAAGACGTAGGCACTTATGATCCGAATGAAAGTGCCGTGATAAAGATCAATGAAATCGTTGCCAGTAATTCTATTTACAAAGATGAATATGGCGAAGCAGAAGATTATATTGAGCTTTATAATCCGGGTGAAGAAGATGTGAATATCGCCGGATGGTTTTTGTCAGATCGGGCGGCTAATCCTGAGATGTATCTTATTCCAACGACAGATTCCACCCAAACCCTTATTCCCGCGAACGACAGAATTATTGTTTGGGCCGATTCACAACCGGAACAAGGGGTGTTGCACACCAGCTTTAATTTGAGTAAAGATGGTGAAACGGTCGTGCTTTCCCGAAAAGATCCTTACGGTCAGTTGGTTTTGGTGGATCAGGTAGATTTTCCTGCATTGGGAAGGAATATGAGTTACTCCCGAATGCCGGACGGAGGCGATGAGTGGCGCATTCAAAGCCCGACGTTTAACCTGCCAAATACAGATCTTACCGGCCTGATGGATTCTTATGATAAACCCGGAATTTTTCCAACCCTCGTCAATACACATTTTTTCATAACTCAGGCTCAGGGAAAATGGATCAGGATTGTTGATGTAAGCGGAAAAGTTCTGTTACAACAGCTTTGCACCTCTGAAAATGAAACTATTATGGTTGATAAATTACAGCAAGGTGTTTATTTTGTGCTGATTGATGATCACTCCTATAAAATTGTAAAGACATTGTAAATTCATATGTCATTTAGATGCAGTTTGCCGGGCTGTAACTATTAGCAAATATTAAATTTTCAAAAACACTGTCTTGTTTCCAATAAAAACATTAATTTTGTCAGGTTTTATGTCAAAATTTCAGTATTAAATATATTCATATGAATCGTTCGGAGATACAGGCAGTTAAGCAGCGTTATGGAATTATTGGTAATTCCGAATTGTTGAATCGCGCTATTGATATTGCTGTTCAGGTTGCAGCTACCGATTTATCAGTATTGATAACCGGCGAAAGTGGGGTAGGGAAGGAAAATTTTCCACAGATTATTCATCAATACAGTCATCGTAAACACGGTCCGTACATTCCTGTAAACTGCGGGGCAATTCCTGAAGGAACGATTGATTCAGAATTGTTTGGACATGAGAAAGGTTCTTTTACCGGTGCTACATCCGACAGAAAAGGATATTTTGAAGTGGCGGACGGAGGAACGATTTTTCTAGATGAAGTGGGTGATTTACCACTTTCCACACAGGTCAGACTCCTCAGAGTGTTGGAAGCCGGTGAGTTCATCAAAGTGGGTTCTTCCAAAATTCTTAAAACCGATGTGAGGGTGGTGGCTGCTACCAATCAAGACATGAAACAGGCTATCAGAGAAGGCCGTTTCAGGGAGGATTTGTATTACAGGTTAAATACCGTTCCTGTACATGTCCCGCCTTTACGCGAAAGAAAAGAAGACATTACATTACTTTTCAGGAAGTTTGCTTCGGATTTCGCCGATAAATATCGTATGCCGCCCATCAGACTAACGGATGAGGCCAAAACCATGTTGACGAATTATTATTGGAAAGGTAATGTCAGGCAGTTGAAAAATATTGCTGAGCGAATTTCGGTCATAGAACAACATCGTGAAATTTCAGCTGATATTTTGAGAACCTATCTTCCCGATGAGAATATGGAAAGATTGCCGGCACTGTTTTCAGACCGTCGGAGCGTAGATCAGCGCACCTTTAACAGTGAGCGGGAAATTTTATATCAGGTGCTTTTCGACATGAGGAAAGACATGAATGAGTTAAAGAGATTAGTGCACAGTATCATGGAAAATCAGCCTGTGACAACGCAGTCTTATGATTTGGATCTCGCATCTCAGCCTGAACAAAAAGATGTGTTTGTGACACAGGTTGAAGGAGAATCTTCTTCAGATGCGAAAATTGTGAGAAGTGTTCCGTTTCGTCCTGAACATGCCGATACACATTATATGGATGAAGGTGATTTTCAGGAAATAGAGCCCGTTCCGGAACCGGTTAGTTTAGCTGAAATGGAAAAACAAATGATACAGAAAACTCTTGCCAAACACAGGGGAAGAAGGCGTTCGGCTGCAGAGGAACTGAAAATATCGGAGCGTACTTTATACCGTAAAATCAAAGAGTATGGACTGGATTAAGAGGTTGATTTTCAGGGAGACACATGTCGAAATGAAGTTTTGGCATATGTTGCTTTTGCTGTTGCCGGTTTTATTGATTTTAAACTCCTGCTCGATTTCTTATACCTTTAATGGAGCTTCTATTGATTACACCAAAACCCAATCCATATCCATCGCCGATTTCAACAATGTGGCAGAATTGGTTCATCCTCCTTTGGCACAGGAGTTTTCTGAAAAATTAAGAGACAAGTACGCCAAACAAACCCGGTTGCAATTGTTGAAAAGCAACGGAAATTTGCATTTGGAAGGTGAAATAGTTGAATATCAGTTGACACCCATGGCAATTGCTAAAGACACTTATTCAGCAGAAACAAAATTAACGGTGACCATTAATGTGCGTTTTACAAACAATGTCAATACCGAAGATGATTTTGAAAAGAAGTATTCAGCCTTCCAATCATTCGACAGTAACCGCATGCTCACTGATGTGCAGGATGAGTTGTTGACGGTGATTATGGATGATATCATCGATAATATCTACAATGATACCGTAGCGAAGTGGTAGAGAGATGACCCGGAATGATTTTATAAAATTGATGTTAAATCCGGAAACTGTTCATTCTGAGCATCTTCCGGATTTAAAGGAATATACGGAGCGATATCCTTATTTTTACCATGCTCAATTTCTGTATTTAAAAGCTTTGCAAAAGTCCGGTGATGTTTTGTTCAATACCCGGTTAAACATTACTGCCTTGTATGCGTCAGACAAACGAAAATTGTTTTATGACTTGTTCCCGGAAGCTCATTTGAGTAAAGCGTCTGATTCTTTTCAAAGGGATGAAAACTTCACCGGAGGTTATTTTGACTTGTTGGAAGCTGTTGAGTCGGAAGGGGGTGACGTGCGTTTATCTTTAAAGAAAATTGCTGAAAACCTCAAAGCCTCCCGCGCCTTGTTACAAAGTGAAGCCTCCCGAAAAACGGAAACTGAAAAGCAAACTTCACCTGCAATGGCAACCCGAAAGGTAGAAATACCCATTCCTGATTACTTCAAACTTGAAAATCAAGACGATAGTCTCTCCCTGGAAAAAAAGTGTAAGTTGTACATCAGTCAGAAAAAATATGTAGAAGCAATTGAAATATTGAATCGATTAAATTTGATTAATCCGGAAAAAAGTATTTACTTTGCAGACCAAATTCGGTTTTTGGAAAAGATTATCACACTTACAAAAAAATAGAACACAAGATATGTATACCTTTCTTATTATTCTGATTGTTATAGTATCCCTTTTATTGATTCTTTTGGTGTTGGTTCAGAACTCCAAAGGAGGTGGTTTGGCTGCCGGTTTTTCAGCATCCAATCAAATTATGGGGGTTCGTAAAACCACCGACTTTCTTGAAAAAGCAACCTGGACTTTAGTAGCTGCTTTGGTTGTTTTTTCCATTGCGGTAGTAGCATTTCGTACTCCGCAGAAAGGAGCTCATGATTCTGAAATCCAGGAGTTTTATCAGGATGCACAACAAACTGAGCCGGGCTTGGTTAATCCCGGATTCTCAGGAGAAGACAGCGGTCAGGAATAATTTTTTGACGTCATTTTATGGTGGAGGCTGTCTATGGGTTTATAGGCAGCCTCACTTTAATTATAATAATGTTACAGATCGATAATACCATCATTAGTTTAGATTTTTTAGATGAGCATTTTGTGTGTAATCTCAACGCATGCAAAGGAATATGTTGTGTTGAAGGGGATGCGGGTGCACCTTTGGAAGAACAGGAGATAGCTGCCATACAAGAAATTTTGCCTTTGATCTGGGATGATATTCCCGAGACTTCCAAAGAAGTCATTCGTGCACAGGGGATTTCTTACATTGATGCAGAAGGAGAAGCTGTTACTTCCATTGTCAATGGACGCGAGTGTGTGCTTGCTTATCAGGATCGGAGGGGTGTATGGTTATGCTCCGTCGAAAAAGCATTTCGGGAAGGACGCATCAGCATTAACAAACCTATTTCATGTCACCTTTATCCTGCCCGGGTAAAGCAATTTAAAGATTTTGTGGCAGTAAACTATCATCGGTGGAGTATTTGCAGTTGCGCTGTTTCGTTGGGAAATAAAGAAAAAGTTCCGGTGTATCAATTTTTAAAAGAACCCTTGATTCGAAAATTTGGTCAAGCCTGGTATGATCAATTGGTTATTGCAGCTCAGGAGCTTAAAAAGACACAATAGTTTATGCAGGTAGAAATAATTACCATAGGCGATGAAATACTCATTGGGCAGATAGTTGACACCAATGCAGCCTGGATTTCTGCCGAATTGAACAAGGTCGGATTTGAAGTTGTACAGATCACTTCGGTACACGATGATGAAAAACAAATTACTGAATCGTTGCAACAAGCTTTGACCCGCGCCGATGTTGTATTATTTACCGGAGGCATTGGTCCGACCAATGATGATATCACCAAACTCACCCTCAGTAAATTCTTTCAAGCTAACTTGGTTTTTGATGAAGCTGTATTCGCTAACATTGAAAACTTGCTTCATCATCGGCAGCGTGCAATGAATGAGCTGACTAAATCACAGGCGATGGTGCCCGATAAAGCAACTATCATTCAAAATCCACTAGGTACAGCTCCCATTACCTGGTTTGATGAAAACGATAAGGTTGTTGTTTCTATGCCCGGAGTTCCGTATGAGATGAAAAGGGCGATGACTGAAGAGATTATTCCTAAATTGCAAAAACGCTTTCAGTCGCAAACCATCATCCATAAATCCATTTTAGTTACCGGATACCCTGAGTCGGCCCTTGCCCTAAAAATTGCCGATTGGGAAAAAATGTTGCCCGACCAAATACGATTGGCTTATCTTCCGCAGTATAATATAGTGAGGTTGAGATTAAGCGCTGTTGGAACGGATAAAGGTCTGTTGGAAAAGGGTATCAATCATCAGGTTGACCTGTTGGAGGGGATATTGGGTGAAGCCATTATTGCGGAAGAAGATATACCCATCGAGCAACTTGTGGGTCAGTATCTGATTTTGAAGAATAAAACTGTGGCCACTGCAGAAAGTTGCACCGGAGGGCATATCGCACACGTAATAACATCAGTTCCCGGAAGTTCTGCTTATTACAAAGGTACTGTTGTGGCTTACAGCAATGATGTAAAAATCAAGTTATTGCAAGTTGATAAAAAGCTTATTAGAAAATATGGAGCTGTCAGTAAAGAAGTAGTTGAACAAATGGCTAAGGGCGTGCTGCGCTCCATGAGCACTGATTATGCCATTGCGACTTCCGGAATAGCCGGACCTGATGGAGGCTCAATTGACAAACCCGTTGGTACAACCTGGATATCCGTAGTTGCAAAAGATGCCTGCGTAACCAAAAAATTTCAATTTTCGTATGACAGAAAGTTGAATATTGAGCGTGCTACACAAAAAGCTTTGTTGATGCTGTTCAAACTATTGCGTGAAGAGAAGTAGAAGGTAAAAAGTAGTAGGTTTAGGTTTGAAAATGTGTGGGTTTCACACGGTGAGAACTCCAAATCAACAAATAAATAGTAAAAAAACTTGTCAGTTTGAAAAAAATAGCGTACTTTTGCACACTATTTTTGAAAGCATTTTTTATAAAAAGATACAGCAATGTCTAAGATTTGTCAGATTACCGGTAAAAGAGCGATGGTGGGTAATAATGTATCACACTCAAAGCGTCGCACAAAGAGAACTTTTGATGTAAATTTGTTTACAAAAAAGTTTTATTGGGTTGAACAGGATATGTGGATCAGTTTGAAAGTATCTGCTGCCGGTTTACGTACCATCAATAAAATAGGATTAGATGCAGCCATTAAAAAAGCTGCGGAGAAAGGTTATTTATTCTCATAAATAAGGAGAGGGTTTTCATATGGCTAAGAAACACAAAGAAGCAAGAGGACAGGTAATTTTAGAGTGCACTGAACACAAAGAAAGTGGCATGCCCGGTACGTCTCGTTATATTACGACGAAAAATAAAAAGAACACACCGGGTCGTTTGGAATTGAAAAAATACAATCCAATATTAAGGAAAGTCACAGTACATAAAGAAATTAAATA
>JAAYQF010000018.1 GCA_012519425.1 Bacteroidales bacterium
ATGGTTTCCGTAACCGTAAAGCATTTGGTGATAAACGGATGCTTGAACTCCAAATACCTCGCACACGTAACGGTGGTTTTTATCCGGTTATTTTGGCTTTGCTCAAGAATCAGGAACAGGAAGCCCGATCTATTGCCTTTGAGTTGTACAAATCGGGTTTAACCACTGAACAGGTTGGGAATATTTTTGGAGAGATTTACGGTTCCCATTACAGCAGCAGCCAGGTCAGCCGTATGTTCGACACCGCCAGAGAGGAGGTTGGTATGTGGCTCAATCGTCCTTTAGAGGCCTATTATCCCATTGTCATGATTGATGCTTGTTTTATACCTACCCGTCGCGGAGACAGCGTAAGCAAAGAGGCTTATTACACACTGTTAGCTGTTCGTTCGGATAGGACACGAGAAGTCTTGGGAGTGTATAATTACCCTACGGAGGGGAGTTTGGCTTGGGAGTCGATATTTAAGGATTTGCAGCGGAGAGGTTTGAAAAAGATTGATTTATTTGTTTCAGATAGCCTCAGTCACATAGAAGATGCTGTTTGGAAATGCTTTCCGGGCTCGGAGGTTCAGCTATGTGTTGTTCATTTGCAAAGGGTGTTTTTGAAAGAGGTCAAGCCCAAAGACAAGAAAGAACTCTCGGATGATTTCAAAGAAGTTTTCCGCACGGATGATCGTAATGACAGCAAGGAGAGTGGGATGAATCGTTTTTCGGCTTTTTGCGATAAATGGGGAAAACTTTATCCCTATTTTAAAAGGCGTAAATTGAACGAAAGGAATTACTTATATTTCACTTACTTGGATTATCATTACCTGATTCGCTCAATGATTTATACCACTAACTGGGTAGAGCGTCTTAACAGAGATTATAAACGTACTACACGCATGCGTGGGGCTTTACCTAATCCGGAAGCCACCTTGCTATTATTGGGAGGTGTAAGTATGAATCGAAAGGTCTATGGGCGTAAAGTACCAAAGTTGGATTATGAACAAATTAAATTTAATTGGGAAGAATAGCGGGCAGTTTTGCTTCGGCTACGCCTCCGCTTCACTGCCCGCTATTTATTGTGATTTCAATAATTATGAATAAATTTGCAAGAAATAAAGATAGAAATTACACACTTTTGGGGATACTACCGCTAAAAACATGCTTAATAACACATTTTCCGGCTTGGATTTGTCGAAAATTTTTTTGAAACTTAGTTTGTTGGGTTTTATTAACAATTTGTTCAGCTATCCGAACTTTTCAGATAATTTTTGTTAAAATGATGTTGCTGTTAAAACAGGATCGTTCCAGATTTAAGATTTAAAAACAACGGAAGGAAAAAACAGACAAACGATAAAATTTAGACCGGAAGGGCGAATGTTCTTGTTTGTCTTTAGCTTCAAATTTTAATTATTCTTAATCATTTAAATTTTACAGTCATGAAAAGAATTATATTGATATTTATCGCTTTCTCCTTTTTTGTGAATTTGCCGGCACAAATTATAGTGAATGCTGACGAAAAAGCAGGTACAGACGCAATCGATGATGATGTCCCTGCTTTCGTTACACCGCCTAGTTTTTCTGACGGACGGATCAAAAAAAATGTTAAGGCAAATGTTCCCGGACTTGATTTTATAAATCTTCTGCAACCGGTTACTTACAATTTAGATTTGGATGCTTTGGATAATTTGCTGGGAATTGTGAGAGATCACGAAAATTATGTGGATCGAGAAGCAAGAAGGGCTAAAGAAAGAGTGGTCCAAAGCGGTTTTATCGCACAAGATGTGGAAAAAGTTGCCCTGGAGCTGGGGTATAATTTTAGTGGAGTAGATGCCCCCCAAAACGATAAGGACGTTTATTGTCTCCGGTATGCTGAATTTGTTGTTCCTTTGGTGAAAGCCGTGCAAGAACTTAGTGAGCTAAACAATGCTAAAGATACTGTCATAGCTTCTTTGCAAGAGCAAATCAATGAATTGAAAGGGACAATGTCTTTGTTGCGCGTTGCTGCAGACAGAACGGTGGAGACAGGAATAACCAACCCTGATGCGGCTGCACAATGTAAACTATATCCAAACAATCCTAATCCCTTCTCCCAATCGACACAAATTAAGTATTATCTGCCCGAAGGAATTGGCTCGGCTTATCTCTACATTTACAACGTGCAGGGTAAACAACTCAAACAAATAGCCATTACTGATCGAGGCGAAGGACAGCAAATTATCTCCGGTTCGGAATTACCCGCCGGAATATACCTGTACGCACTTCTTGCCGACGGCAAAGAAGTAGATGTAAAACGCATGATTTTGACGGAATAGGGATAACACAGTTGATGGAGAACATATTAACAATTTAGTTCAAGATCAGTTGACTTTGTCATTCCTGAAGTGGTGTAAGCTTAAAACAGGACAGATCATGACAAAATGTGTAAACTTTTTTTAGGACGAGACGAGAAGCCAACTATCTCACACAAGATGATTTAGTTGGCTTTCTTTACGTCTATAGATAGGAAGGGCGAATGTCCCTGCTCGTCGTTAACTTCAAATTTTAATTATTCTTAATCATTTAAATTTTACAGTCATGAAAAAAATTATGTTGGTATTTATCGCTTTCTCCTTTTTTGTGAATTTATCGGCACAAATTAGGGTTGATTCTGATGGAAAAGTAGGCATAGGCACAACAACTCCTTCGTACCGATTGGATGTGGTCGGAAATACCCGCGTAACCGGGGATATTTACTTAGGAAGCACATCCAACCTCATTAGCACGACCAATGATACCGCTCTTGTTTTCAAGGTTGGTAATGCTATGGTGGGATTTACCGGGGCATCTGTGGGGGATAACAGGCATAGAAATGTAGCCTTCGGATACGGATCATTAACCAACTTCAATACATCCTCGATGTATAATGTAGCTTTTGGCTGGCAAACACTTTACAATAACACCGGTTGGAACAATGCCGCAGTTGGTTATCAAGCACTTTATGCCAACACAAGCGGTGGGTACAATACTGCTACAGGTACAAAGGCACTTTACCAAAATACGACAGGTTTTTGCAATACTGCCATTGGTTATGAGGCACTTTGCAATAACACAACCAGTTGGAGAAATACCGCAGTTGGTTATAGAGCGCTTCACGCTAACACAACCGGTGGGGGTGACCCAACTGGTGGGTGTAATACCGCTATCGGTTATTACGCAAGTACAGATTCTCCGGGCTTAAGCAATACTACAGCCATTGGCTACCAGGCAACAACTACAGCTAATAATCAGGTAAGAATTGGTAATAGCAATGTTACGAGTATTGGCGGTTATGCTGCATGGTCCAATATCTCTGACGGACGGATCAAAAGAAATATTCAAGCAAATGTTCCCGGACTTGATTTCATCAATCTACTGCAACCGATTACATACAATTTAGATTTGGATGCCTTGGATGATTTGCTGGGGATTGAATTGGACGAAAATCAAGAGGATATGCCGTTAACGCAAGAGCAGATAGATCTGGAAAGAAAGGCAAGAAAGGCTAAAGAAGAACAGGTACAAAGCGGTTTTATTGCACAAGATGTGGAAAAAGCTGCCCTGGAGCTGGGGTATAATTTTAGTGGAGTAGATGCTCCCCAAAACGATAGGGACGTTTATAGCCTCCGGTATGCTGAATTTGTTGTTCCTTTAGTGAAAGCCGTGCAAGAGCTCAGTGCACAAAAAGATGCTGCCATAGCTTCTTTACAGGAACAGATCAATGAATTGAAAGGAAGTGGTTCTTCGTTGCGCGTCGTCGCCGATAGAATGGAAGAGACAGGAATAATTACCCCTGATGTGGTTACACAATGTAGATTATATCAGAACAATCCCAACCCCTTCTCCCATTCCACACAAATTAAGTACTATCTGCCCGAGGAGATTGGCTCGGCTTATCTCTACATTTACGACATGCAAGGTAAGCAACTCAAACAAATAACCATTACTGATCGAGGTGCAGGACAGCAAACCATCTCCGGCTCGGAATTACCTGCCGGAATATATCTGTACGCACTTCTTGCTGACGGCAAAGAAGTAGATGTAAAACGTATGATTTTGACGGAATAGGGATAATTTTCAAATACAATTAATTCAACAATGATAAAAATGAAAAAAATTATAATATTTTGTTTATTCTATTTTAATGTTGGAGTTGCAATTCAAGCACAGGATTGTTGCTATCCTGATAAAGATGGCATGTATAGTTATTATATAAATGTTAAAGAGAATAATATTAAAAAGTCTTTTTCTAAAGATTCCCTAATGCATACTTTAAAGAAGTCTAAGTTCTTTTTGAATAAAGACGCTAAAAATTATGATAAAGACATCAAAGTAGTATATAAATCATTTCCTACTGCAAAGACAAAACTTTTACAGCAATCTGTTACAATACGTTCTTATAATTCAAACTTAGACATAGAACTTAGTAAATATTCAGATGTTTTTAATTTTGTTGAGAAAATCTGTCATCCCAAAGATATGCTACTTTACGAACCAAATGATTATTCATACCTTGGCGAAGAGGCTAGCGATCACTTAGATTTGATAAAAGCTCCACAAGCATGGGAAATAACTAAGAGTGACTCTCGTATACTAGTGGGGGTCACTGATAATTATATTGAACCAAGCCATGAAGATTTGGAGAATAAAATTTCACAAATACTATGTAACGGCACTACTCCGGATTTTCATGGAATTGCAGTTTCAGGATGTGCTGCAGCACACACAGACAATTATAAAGGGTTAGCATCAATTGGCTTTAATTCAAAAATTATTTTTTCATCTCATTGGGCAAACGACAATGAAGTGTTGGAAATGGCTCAAATACCGGGAGTAAGAGTGATAAATTGTAGTTGGATAAATAGTTGTTCATATAGTTCAACTGCAGATGCATTATACCAAGAAATAAGGGACGTGCATAATGTGGTGTTAACTTTTGGAGCTGGAAATGGTGTTAATCATTGTGGTAGTCTAACAGCATATGTTTATCCAGCATCATATGAAAGCGTAATATGTGTAACATCTGTAGGTCATTCTACAGATTATGGTACAGTACTTCCAATTTACGGAAAACATCTTTGGAAAGATTGTCATGAATCAACAATTGGTGATTCCTTATCAGCTTATCATCATAATGATAAAGTTGATATTTGTGCACCTGGGTATAGGGTAGTATCACCGAGTTTGAATAATTCATATACAAATGCTTGGGGAACTTCCTTTTCTGCGCCTATTGTTGCAGGCGTCTGTGCATTAGTGGCATCGGTGAATCCTTGTCTAACGGCCGCTGAAATTCAAGATATTGTTATTTCTTCAGCAGACACAACTATATACAATATTCCTGAAAACGCTGCATACATTGGCTTATTGGGTAAAGGAAGGATAGATGCTTATGCTGCGGTTAAAAAGGCAGTTGAATTAGGCACAGTATATATTCAAAACAGAACATACAATAGTACTCTAGTAGAAACCGCTGAAACAGAACTAAAATCCGGAAACTCTGTTACAAACCTTCAACCAAATGGTAATGTTATAATAGAGACTGGCAGTAACGTAACATTCAGAGCTACACGAAGTATTGAACTATCACCGGGTTTTGAAGTAAAACTTGGGGCGACCTTCAATACCGAGATTTACGAATCACCTTGTTTTTAACACTCTGATAAACGACAACAAATTTTTCGTTGTCGTTACAATATAACTTTATTTTAAATGTAATTTGTAATTTAAAAGTAATTTTACATGAAAGCCAAGATACTTACAACTATTTTGCTCTTCTCGTTTTTCTTATCATATGCACAAAATTACGCATACATTCCACTAGTGAACGAAGAGTGCGTGTGGAGTTATTGCGATGTAGTGAAAGCAGGACCAGATGAATATGACCTTAATTATTCACAATTTAAATTCAACGGTGACACGATTATTAATGAGATTTCGTATAAAAAATTGTTCAGGCATGACTGTACATCGAATGAATCGTATTATGTAGCGTCTATGCGTGAAGAAAATAAAAAAGTATATGCTGTTTATTCGGAAAGACAACAAGAACAGCTAATTTATAATTTTAATTTAGTTGTCGGAGATTCTATGCAATCGCCATATGATGATACGTATTATTTTCAGGTAACGAAAATTGACACTATTGAAGTAGCCTCCGGAAAACGTAAGCGCATTGAATTAAATTTTGATACATGGATTGAAGGCATTGGTACCCTTGATAGATTCATGATGTATCCGCTTCAAGGAGTACATTCTTATGATCTTGGAGTTCGTATCAACTATCAGAAACAAGGCGATGAAATTATCTACAAAACTGACGAATGGTACTTTAATAAAACTGATTGTGGTACTTCTTTGATAGAAAAAACAGAGTTAAACAAAACGGTTGCATATTTTATTACCCCTGAATTATTAAGGATAGAGACTGATTTATCAAGCCCAAATTGCACTTTTGAATTGTTAGATTTAAATGGGAAATTGTTACTTCAAGGAAAAATTAACAGAAAGAACAAGACAACAAATCTTAGCCAATTTTCGGATGGATTATATTTTTTCCGCATCTCTTCAAGCGGTGAAGCAGGTTTTGTTGGGAAAATTATTAAGAAATAATCTCCCCAAAAGTAAAGTTTGTTTTGAACGGTCAATGTATCTCAGGCAATAATATACTGTTAGAGCCAATCCCAAAAAACATAGTACTAACCGTTAAAAAAAATATGAAACCAACATTCTACTTTAGATAGGAAGGGCGAATGTCCCTGCTCGTCGTTAACTTCCCTAACTTCTTTAACTTCTTTAACTTCTTTAACTTCTTGACTAACTACTAACTACTTAACTTCCCAAAAAATATGGCCAATAACATGCTCAATAACATATTTTTCAACTTGGATTTATTGAGAATTCATATGAGTTTTGATTCGTTAGTTTTTTTGACATTTAAATGAATTAAAGTGAAAACGAAGACAAAGATTTTAACTCTGATTATTTTACTAAACGGATTTTTATTAAAAGCTCAAACTTGGGATATTCAAGGTTTATGGAAAGTTGTTGATAATGTATTTGATGGTACAACTAATAGACTTGATAATTTAAATATCATAATTAACAATGATATCATTGAATTTTACTCCTTTGATTCAATCATGGCAAATGGACTACTGAGTAACGATACAGTTTGTTTGA
>JAAYQF010000019.1 GCA_012519425.1 Bacteroidales bacterium
ACTGTCCACACCATTAAATCAAGATTTTCCTGTTTGACCTTATCCGCCAGTTCCTTTGTAATCAACTTCTTGTGTAAATTCAATCCTTCGAAACCATATTTTTTACAAAGTGCTATCAATTCATCCTCGATATGCTCTTCTGCCGACAAATAATAACAAGGTGTTTGCGGCAAATACTTTTTCGACTCAATCAATGGCATCTTTCCGAATGATATGATGATGGCATCTTTGGCTCTACCGGTTCTTATTAACAGATCACTCAACATGGGAAAAACGTGGGCTGCCTCCCCTGCTTCGTCATAGCATTTGATTTCGATAACAACCTGTTTTCCTTCAGGAACTAACGCTAATGCCTCATAAACAAAAGGTATTTTTTCTCCGTTATGCAGTCTGAGTGCCCTCAATTGTTTTGAATCGGATTCCGGAACTACAAGATTTTCATTGCTTGTCCTTCCGGTAGTTCTGTCATGCATGATCACCAAAGAATCATCCGTGGTTTTCCAAATATCCATTTCTATGGCATCCGCTTCCATTTCAAAGCCAAGCTTAAAAGCTTCCAAACTATTTTCTAATACATAAGCCGAGGCACCTCTGTGGGCGGCGACTTTTACCTGGGCATTGATTAATAAAGTTGACGAGATCAAAAGTAAAGATAAAATGTATTTCATACGTTTAAATTTCATACGTTTAAATTTATTGAACTTGAGGCTTTGCCCCAAACCCTACTTCATTTTTTTGTCTTGATACAAAAAAATGAAGCAAAAAAAAATCAAGACTGTGCCTGCTTCGCTCAATCTGCATCATCCGTGTGCTACTCTTTCGAGGTCGCTATGTGAACTTCGTAGAAGTTCCACGTGCATAACCCCCAATTTTAATTGGGGGCAACTGAACCCACGACCATCTAAACGCTGTAGGCGTTTAACAAACTAAGTTTAGGGAAACTCTTACAGAGTTTTATTTACCATTCTCGACCTTTCCACCCCGGATGAATCCGGGGGTTATTCACGTGTTTGTCCTACGGACAATTTCGATATTTTTACCCTATTCTCACTTATTTTTCGGCTCACCGGACGAGGTCGGTTTGCATCCAACCAGTATATGTAAAAAGTACAAATTTACTTTTTGAGCACTATTTTACAAATTACATATATCTTTTTTATATTTCTTTAATTCTGAAAGGATTATAATTTACATCCTCATCAAAAACGTCCACACCCTCCTTTTCCTTGATTTTCTTGACCAAATAAATTGTCAGCGGCAGGACCAAAATCTCATAAGCTGTTTTAAGTAAAGCAATGTGTACAGTCAGTTCGAAAATATTCTTCAGCGGCATCAAGCCGACAAAAGCGATGAAGAAAAAGAACATAGAATCAATGACTTCTCCGGCAAAAGTGGAAACGATGGCACGAACAGAGAAGCCCTTGCCTTTTTGTAAGATTTTCATTTTGCTCATGATATAAGCATTCACGAACGACCCCAACAAAAAAGAAATAAAACTTGCAAAGGTCAGGCGTAAGGAAGAGCCTAATACCTGACTGAAAGCATCCTGATGTGGGTAAAACTGATTGGGTGGAATGAGGATGCTCAGTTGAAAGATCAATACTACGAAAAAGTTCATCAAAAAGCCAAACCAAATGATAAAGCGGGCTTTTCGATAACCCCACACCTCAGCAATCAGGTCGTTTACGATGTACGAGATTGGGAATACCAACAACGCAGCCGTAGCACTGAGTCCGAAGATGGTAATGGTCTTTTGAGCGACAATGTTGGCAACAATCAGACAAGCTGTGAAGAGCAGTCCTGCCACCATAAAGGTAGGCGATACTTGTTTTTTCATTTTTCTTGTTTTTTACGTGGTTTATCAAGCACACGTTCCGGTAATCACACAACAGCCACCGGAATCGGCTGCAAAGGTACATTAAAATATTGTCTTGTAGCTATATTCCTGGTTCTGCTGCAATATTATCTTTCAAATCGTCCTCACTAAGGGGTTTATAACCAACTATTTTCTTCTTCAGGTTTTCGTTTTCTTTTTTAAGTAAGGTGTTCTCGGAGGACAATTCCACTATTTTTTGTACCAACACCTCAACAGAAGCGGATTTTCTGTCATTCTCCTCATCGATCTTGTCGTAAGTTCTCAACATATTGCCTCTTCCTGTCAGCAACCACTCCGGATCCAAATCCGAATAAGCATAGCATATTTTCTCACAATTATCACTGGTGATCGAACCCGCCTTATCTAAAAATCCGTTTGACAAACCTGTCTCCTGATAAAAGCGATATTTAGATATCCCTTTTAAAAGAAGATATTCTGAGACTCTATCACGAATTGAAGAAAGATTTGACATAAACAACTTAAAAAAACATCGAAAAATTGCGCAATAGAAAATAAGCTACTATCTTTGTAAGCGGCAACGAACTTTATGCCCCAAATGGGACATTTACCCGCAAATGTATGAAATATTTATCGAATATTTATCGTGTTTACGTACAAACAACTTAACCAAATTGAGATGAAAAACGAAACTGACAATCCTTTCTCTATTCCCCGTCACGGATACATTACCAAACTGGCGAAAATGTGTAATTGCAGTCGCAAAACCGTTACGCGTGCGCTATTTCATGGATATACCGGTCCCAAAGCCAATAAAGTAATAGAAACTTATAAAAAGCATTTTCAGGGGAAAATGAAGTACTAACTCTTATGAGATGGATACATTGCGAAGCCGATTGTTTTTATACGAGTTTAATAGACGAAAGCTCTTTACCTACGTTATGAAGCGTTGTTTCTATTTTTCTCATCTGATTTTCGCTGATATATTGACCCATACGATATTGACGCATTAAAGATGCGTTTATACCGGCTACCTGTGCAAATTTAGAAACATTGATAAAAGAATAGTAATCAAATAAAGATGCTATATCGTACTTATATACGAACTTGATGTTTTTCAACTCTGCAGGCAACTCATCGCCGGCTTCACGATATGCACTGATTATTTCCTGCACGGAGTTTTCAAAGTCTGCTTTTGCTTCGGCTACGGTGGTACCTTCACCTATAATGGTAGTTTCTATATCCGGCGTAAATATACCGAAAGTACCGTCTTTTCCTTTTTCTATTAGTGCAGTTGTTCTCATGTTGATCATTATTTTTAGAATGGATTAAAACCCTATCTGCTTTTTTAGTTTGTTAAATGTGCCGGTTTTTATTTCCTCGGAACCATGCCGCCCGATTTGGATGGGGTAATCTTTTTCCAGATGTCGGTAGATATCGTGCCTGCTACCGTTTCGGTAAAGATACCAGCCGTTCTTTTCGGCTATCCTTCTTAATTCATTCCATTTCATTTCATAGCTTTTAGATTACGGCACAAATATATAACGTTTTTGTTATATATGCAAATATACTGATTAAAAAGCCTTTTTTCAGGATAATGGGGTGGCGTGTCTCCGTGTTCCGAGTTCCGCGGTGCGGGGTGCGGGATCACGACGAGGTTGGTGACTCGCAGATTAACGCAAATCGCAATTGACAGAGTCCAATTATTATTCGGTGTCAATCAATCAAATAAAATGGATCTGCTGTAAATCTTCAGCAAATCTGTGTAATGATTGCTGTATTTTTTCTACTGTACGTGCACTTGGCTTACGATGCCCTGTTACATAATGACTTAATTGTCCTTGTGATACGCCTGTGATGCGTGATAATCCGGCAAGTGTTAAGCGGGTGCGGTAATACTCTAAAAACGAGGCTACATCGTAGTTGAATTCAAACTCAGCTCCTTCCGGTAATGTTTCGCCGTTTTTCACGTAATCATTTACCACGTTTAAAAAATCTTCCTGAGCTTCAGTTGCCGTACTACCTTCACCTGTAGCACCGAAATTTAACGGAGAATCGGGCATATAAGCACTATAATAGCCATCTGATGCACGTTCTATAAATACTTTTACTTTTTTCATTGCTATTTCGTTTTTTTAATTCTTACTTCAAAAAGTGGGGATTAAATCCCGGCATCCCGCTTAATTGATTTTAATGTTCCTGTTGCTACCTCTCGCGAGAGATGATTGCTTGTTGTAAATTTTTTACCCGTTATCGGACTGTACCGCCCCGGATGTCCGACTCGCTGCTCGCCTGTTTGATAGCAACCGGCTTTTTGCAACAGCCTGTGTAGCTCGCTGTATTTCATATTTCTTTTATTAGATTGATTAACGACACAAAGCTAATGATATTAGTTTTAATATCAAAATCTTTATTTGGGGTGCAAGTTCCGGGGTGGAAAGGTCGAGAATGGTTATAAAACTCTCAGTAACCACGTTACTTTGGATAGCGGGGGCAAAATCCGAATGTTCCTATTTAAAATTTATTCGGATTATACATTTCCCAATAATCTTTCGGACTAATTATTTTGGTACCTTTAAATTCCGACAAAGTAAAATCGTTTGTATTTCCTGTAATAATGTAATCGGCTTTACTTTCATAGGCAAGTTCCAAAATTACGTTGTCGTCTTTGTCTGAAAGTATGTCTAATTTAACTGTGGGATAATAGAAACGAGCTTTTAAAACTATTTCGGTTAACACTTCTTTTGCTTTTGTTGCAAAATTGGGGAATTTATTAAATTTAGGTCTTGCAAGTATATCAAAATACTCTTTCAACAAATCATCAGAGATACAAAGTTGAAATTTATCCTCAATAAACAACTCATCAATGATAAGAAACGGATAATTCTTTTGAATTAAAGCCGATACGACAACATTTGTATCAAGAATTACCTTTTGCATCTCGTCTCACGGCTTTAACTTCGTCCGTAATTTCACTCATTGTCATTTTCGACAACTTGTATTTTTCCGCGAAATAAACAGATTTTCTAAGGTTCTGTTTGATCAGCTCTTTATTGATTATCTCCAAAAGCTCACTGAAACTCAATGTGTCATCTGTCAATCCAAACTTGTTAAATTCGAGTTCCGATATGGATATATTTAATGTTCTCATTTTATTTAAAACTTAGTGTTCCAACGCAAAGGTAAAGATTTTATTTATTTCGTACAATGATATGAATTCTCACTCCAATAAATGCTATCTCCTATAAATGTACTTGATTAGTTGCAGGACGCAAACCGACCTTGCCTGGTGAGCCAAAAAAATTTAACGAGAAACACTAAATGCACCAATTTTTTTTGATATGTCTTTAAAGGCATAATTAAGTGTTTCGATTTCTTCATCTGTAAATGAAGCCGGCTTACCATTAACGTTAAGTTCATTGATACGTTGACTAAGCCACGATTTGGTTTTATTAAAATACGTTTTGGCTATATATGACATGGATATGATTTCGGAAACTGCTTCCATTTGCTCCTTTATTCTCAAATTTTGAGCTTTTTGGCGGGTGCGTCGCATGCTTGCCAATACAGCTTGCTCAAATCCTTCGGGATCCGCATCGGCAAGTTTCTCCATGGCAACTTGAATCTCCCGGTATTCGGATTCTGTACCGGCATTCATTTCACGATTTTTTAACTGTTCAAATTTTTCTTGCGTTGTCATCGTTGGTAGTTTTTTAACATGCCCTTCCGCGGGCGCTTGTTTTATCAAATATCTGATTTTAATTCTTCTACGATGTCGTTGATCAATTTATCAAGTTCATCTGTTTTAGTAAAACGTGAACGGAAAAATCGGTAGTTTCGTAAATACATCAACAATTCTTTTTCCACTTCACGTCGTTGCTTTGAAATGTACTTTTTCATTAAGTTTTAGGTTTAGTTGTTTTTTCTCTTTGACGCTACAAACGTAATAAACTTTTGTTTATTAAACAAGTAAAGAACCAAATATTTTTCCAAAAGCGTATTTATCATTCCCGGCAGTGCTACCGTATGAGTGGGGAAGTGCATGTGTTCCGAGTTTCGAGGTACTTACTGTTGGCCAACTAAAAAATTGTCCGTAAGACAAACACGTGAATAACCCCCGGATTCATCCGGGGTGGAAAGGTCGAGAACGGTTATAAAACTCTGTAAGAGTTTCCCTAAACTTAGTTTGTTAAACGCCTACAGCGTTTGAGTGGTCTTGAGTTCGGCTGCCCCCAATTGAAATTGGGGGTTATTCACGTGGAACTTCTACGAAGTTCAAATTGCGACTTCAAAAGAGTAGCACAAGAATGATGCGGATTGAGCTGATTTACGCGAATTTCGGGAAAATGTTGCACAACCCGACTGACCTTGCCTGGTGAGCCAAAAAATAAGTGAGAACAGCGTTAAGAATCGTCCTTGTCTGAGCAACGAAGTTGCGAGTTTGGACGATTTAGCTGTTCGAGCGCTAATTTTTTGAGCGAAGCAGGCACAGTCTTGACTTTTTTTTGTTTCGTTTTTTTGTGTCAAGACAAAAAAATGAAAAGATATTCGAAGCAGGCACAGTCTTGATTTTTTTTGCTTCGTTTTTTTGTATCAAGACAAAAAAATGAAGAAGAGAATTGAAATATTCGTTTTTTTGTATCAAAACAAAAAAATGAAGAGAAGAAATTCGAACCAAAAATCATCTATTATTTTACAAAACGGGTTCTTTCCAATAAAACCATTAAATTTGCATAGAATTTTA
>JAAYQF010000104.1 GCA_012519425.1 Bacteroidales bacterium
ATATGGTAGCAGATACAATAATCATCAACAAAATAAGCAAAAAAAATCAAAATCAATCTCTTACAACAAAGTACAAATTTTACATATAATCGAAAACTTGTGGATTGATTTTGAAAAAACAACAATTCCTCTCCTCAAAAGCGTGCAGGAGAGGAATTGTTTTCCATATTATTAATTGGAAGGTTTGAACAGTATTTTTCCGGCCAATCCGTTGGCAAAGCCGCCGTAAGCATGTTTTCTGTTATAATCCAAGGTCCAAAGTCCAATAGGCTCATTAGGTCTCCATGCTGATCCCGCAGGACTGTCAGTTGGAGCCCACTGAGTGATTCCGTAGCGTTGTGCAGCAGGTATCAGCTCAAAGTAAGCCTGCACGATTTCCTGATAAAACTCAGCCATTTCTTTATGTTGCTCAAGCGTCAACTGATCAGTTTTCAGATTTTCCGTTCCACCTTCCGGTCTGTAACCCATATCCAATTCTGAAATTTTAATCAGTTTACCGGTAGCCGCTAAGTTTTCAAACATCGCTTTCACACCTTCTATGTCGGTTATACCACAGGTCACATGCATCTGGGTACCAATTCCGTCCACTGTGACTCCCTTGCTTTCTACATATTCCACATATGCAATCAGGCCTTCACATTTTCTTTGGTCTACACCTTCCAATCCATAGTCGTTGATAAAAAGCAGGTCATCCGGATTTCCATACTGGCGGGCAAGCTGAATGGCCCTTACTGCGTAATCTTTGCCTAAGTAATCCTGCCAATAGAATTCATCGGCAGCCATATTCTCTTTGCCTACTCCCGTTTTCAGCATCTTGGGATCGGGCCAGTCTGACATCGGCTCATTCACCACATCCCACGCTTTCACATGTCCTTTGGCTACTTCAAGCATGCCTGCTATCCAACTCTCGAGAGCACCATCAATAAGTTCTTGTTTTTCTTCATCAGTTTTCGGGATGATCGTATCACCAGATCCCATGCCTCCAAACCCTTTCCCTTCCGGAGAAATTCCAATTGAAGCAATTCCATTCCAGGCACCGTTCCAACCGCCGGTCGTACCACCTTCAAAGTCGCTGTTGCCTATCAGGTTAATGGTTGAACCATCTTCCACAAGAACAATATTATCGAGATAAATAGTGCCTACATATTGTCCGAAATTGAACAAGAAACGAGTTCGGTCATCAGCATCCACTATTGTAGAAAGTTTAACTTCTGTCCACTCAGTCCCCAAAGTGAACGAACCAAAGCTGTTCGAAGGATAGGTGCCTGACGGTGTTTGAACATCAGCTGACAACGTTGCATTTTTGTCTGCTTTCCCCCAAAACGACAAGTTGTATTTCTTTCCGTTTTTCAGAGCTCCGAAGTCAGTTCCTACCTGAGCTTCCCAAAAATTCTGCTCCTGAGGATTGGTAAGCATCATTGCATATCCGGCATCTGTTGGAGCACTACCTCCACCTGATTCATTGTATTTTTCCAATTTAATATTGTCGAGATAATAGGTAGTGGCGTGATTCCCAAGGTTAAATGCAATGGTTCCGGTAGTGGCAACATCGGCTGAAACCGTAATTTCTTTTACAAATTCAGACCATGTTGGTGTTGATGAAATACTACCGAAGAAGTCCCAGTGCTTATAAGCATACGGAACTGTATGAGCCTGTGTAGAGAAGGAAGCCGGATCATCCGAGCGGACATCCATCCTAAGGATATATCTCTCTCCTTCTTCCATGGGCGGTGAAAACTTCAGGAAAAACTGGCTGTTCCAGTCATTTTCCCTGACCTCCTCGTTGACGATTTTAATGGCACGTCCGATTCCGTCAGCACCTTCGCCATCGGCAGTAAAGGAAACTATAGCGTTATTATTATATTCATAATTAGAGGCATCGTCTGTCTCAAAATCCTGCTCAGCAACTATCTCCCACGTTGGTCCGGTTGATTCTCCCGGTATTACCGTAGGAGCAATCAATCCATTCAGATAATTGGCATTTTGATTGGCGTGCCACACCAGGGTGTGTCCATACACTCCCATCCCTGCCCCTTGAGCGGCTTCCAATAGTTGTTGAACATTCGCCAAATCCAGCGTACCATCGTTCTGAACTACCGCACCGTGCTTCATTTCCCATCCCATGGCAATTTCATCGAAATTGCTGTTCAGCAGCTGATACACCAAGCCTTTGCTTACGTATTCAGAAAGATTAGCTCCCGCTCCCAGCTTGAAGTTAGGATTATCGGTACGGTTCACATATGCCTTCAGCACATCATAATTATTTAGATATTCCGCTATGGCTATGCTTTCCGGCTTTTCCACAGCATAATCAAGGAGCGTATTATCCGCACATGCGAATAACAAGACCGAAAAAGTAGCCAGCATCAAAATTTTATGGATAGTCTTCATTTGTTCTTCTGATTTAAGTTCATTAATTACTTTATATACGAAGGATTAAACGTCTCGATAGAAACCCCGCGATCGCGTGCTACCAGCGTATCTTTAGTGGCGTAGGAAATTCCCGATGCCGCTGTGATCGTGTAATCCAGATACACTACATCGCGATCTTTATTACCCCAGCTTTTTTTCTCACCTTTCGGAACAAAGGAACCTGTACCGGCAGCCACATATCCCGCTGTAGTAGCAGAAACCGTAATTTTATTGCTGGTGTCGAAAGTCAGGAGCAGATTACAATCTTCATAAGTATCATCTGCCTTCAATACAGAAACGATGTATTCATTGGAAGTGAGAGAAGCAGTTGTTAACTTGCTTAGCTCGTCATTTTCCACATGCTGTTTGTGACGCAGAACAGTGGATGTTGTTCCATCCTTAGTGATCTGATCTACACCGCGGCGCAGGTAATTGGCATGATACTGATTGATGAATTTTACACAATAAAGCACGTAATCTTTGGGCAGTGCATTCACTTCCCAATCAGCAGGATTTGTTCTCACCGGATCATCCACCGACCCTCTTCCGGAAAGTATGGAATCTGCATTCACCACTTTTGTCATTCGGAGCGGTACCACATAGCTATTTTTCAATGAATTCGGATCAGCAAAAAATGCATCTGAAAGCTGTACTCCTACAGCACCCTGCAGAGACTTGTCCAGAACAATCTGATTGCCGGCCAGCGTATAGTAATCGGCGGGCATAGGCTTCACGGGATCGCCGACCGAGAAAAACAATTTATTGGTCAGCGAATTATCCACAACAAAGTCAATAGCAACCCGTTTTTTGTTGGCATAAACTCCTCCCATAGTGGCGTAAATTTCAAACTTATGCTGATTATCGAGACTGGTATCATAGGTATCTTCGCCCAGCACAATGGTTCTTACCGGATACTGGTAGGCAAAATACACCGTGCTGTAGTCGAAATCAGGAAAATCAACCTCTTGATTTTCACAGGAAGAAATCAGCATCGATAAAACCCCTACGGTCAGAATTGTAACTAATTTTATCTGTTTCATGTGTTTATATTTTTATTGTTTAATTAAAATCGGATTTTATTTGTTCTGTTTCCGATTCAATAATCATAATTTTACATCATTTTCATGCTGATTACCAGCCCTCGTTTTGTTCCAAATTGGTCCATTTACGAATTTCGTCATAAGGAATCGGCCCATAGTACATATAATCTGCATACACCCGATTTTCCACATCAAGTGGTGAGTAGATCAAGGTACCATCAGTCTTTTTCTCTATACTCATACCCTTCGCTGTTTCATTCAAGTCAGCTTTCCAGCGACGGAGATCCCAAAATCTGAAGTTCTCAAAGCAAAGTTCCAGTCGACGCTCGTTTCTGATCAACTCACGCATTTTATCTTTATCATTTTTAATGCTTTCCAGGTAGGCATCATTGTTTCCAAGTCCTACACCGGCACGTGCACGGATAGCTTTCACTACATCATAAGCACTGTAAGCGTGACTACCCTTTCCTGTAGGACCATAAGCTTCATTGGCAGCTTCGGCGTAGATCAGGAAAATTTCAGTGTAGCGGATGCGTGCCGTGTAGTGGAACTGCGCTGTATTGAAATTCGGGTCCGGATTCACATCCTGGCGGAGCAGCTTGCGCAAGTAGTAACCTGTGCGGGTTGACTGCCCTGCTTCACGGTTTATTGCATCGTTGTTGGTTCCATGCGTTCCGGTAGTGATTACCGTATTGCCGGGTCCTGCCGTTGCTCCATTGACCAAAATGTATTTCCCCAGACGCGGATCGCGGTTAGCATAAGGATTTGCAGCGTCGTATAAGCCTTCTGCCCTGGCGATAGGATATCCATTTTCCATCGGGAAAGCATCTACTAAGTTTTGTGTTGGATTTACACGTCCGCTTCCGTACAGCGACGGTGGGAAGTTGTTTCTTTCCAGCTCAATGCCCGGACCATTAGCGTCATTCGACTTATCGCTCCTCCAAAGGATTTCGGGAGGATTGGCTCCGGAAGCCAGTGCAGCTATTTCGGCGGTATTGGTGTACCAGGTTCCTCCGTTTGGGTCAATCCCCGCAACACCTCCAATGCGATCAAGCACGGTAGCTGCATGGCCTGCTGCATCAGTCCACGAAACCTCCGTTCCTTCACTATATGCAGGACTCGCTGCCAGAAGAGCGGCTTGAGCGCGTACAGCTTCTGCAATTCTTCCTGACATACGCCCCTTCATTCTATCACCATTCACGCGGCTATAATCTCCTGACTTCGTAACTCCCAAAGCCTTGAATTTGGCGGGAATTAGTGCATCATCAGTTATCTCCTCGTAATCAAGGGGCAGTAATTCCACTGCTCTATCCACATCGTCAAATATCTGCCGGATACATTCCTGGAATGTGTTTCTGGGAACGTTAAAATCAGAACTGGCTGTTTCAGGTAATGTCAAATTGGGAATACCCATTAATCTTCCATCACTCGTCCAACCACCGTGAGCCAACAGCAAGTAATACATTTGGACCGCTCTCAACCCATAGGCTTCACCTTTTAGGCGATTGTTATAGAGCATTCTTACTGTTTCATCTTTACTCCATTCCACTTCATCAGCATTTTCCAGGAAAAGATTGATGTATTGAATAGCGTTTCTCCTTGCCTGCCATTGGGACATCGGATTGTTGCTCGACGACCAGGTTCCTCCTGCCATCAGGCGGTAGTTATTGGAAATGTCGTTGGAAACAGCATCGTCGGTAGCCACATCGCTGTTTGGACTTGCCGAATAGGGCAGCAAAACATAAGCATTTGCCAAAATTCCCTGTGCATAAGTCGGCTCGTGGTACATGGCGTCAATACCCCGGGTATTCTCTATGGCCGGCGAAAACACGTCTTCGCAGGCTGTGAATCCAAGGACTGCTGCCAGAA
>JAAYQF010000105.1 GCA_012519425.1 Bacteroidales bacterium
GACATGAGTTTGCTGTATTCATCTACCTTGATACGAGCTTCCCAGCGGGTAGGACGCATCTTGCGGGTAATTTTAACCACCCCTCCGGTAAGGTCTCCGTAGACAACAGACGGAATGCCGCGAATAATTTCTACTTTTTCAATATCATCCGTTGAAATAGTCCGCATATCCACTCCTTTGTTTACCACTTGCCTTTGATAGTCCGGGTCTGTTGCTCCTGCTTTGGGCAAATATTGCAGGTTAGCATCCGTTTGCAGCGGTGCACCATCTATCACAAAGGCAACTCCCAAAGATGAAATGTCATAAGCCGCATCCTTGGTGCCGTTTTCACGAAGTGTAATAGTATTTGCAACCCCCATTTTAGGGTCTTTGGATAATCCGCCGGGAAGCAACTCCAACACATCAGTAAAGCTGGTAGGTTGGATATGTTCTATGGCTTCACGAGTAATTGTGGATGAACTTGTCATTCCTGTTGCTTCCACAGCGGTTACCGTTACTTCTTTGAGTTGTTTAGAAACAGGTATCAAACCAATACGTTTTGATATATTGCCGGAGACAAGCTCGATGTCTTGTGAGTATTCTTTGTAACCGACATAGGACACACTCAGCGTATATTTCCCCTGTGCAACGAGATTCATCTCGCATATGCCTTCACTGTTAGAAAACCGATTGTATTTCTGATCTTCGTTTTTTAAGAGGATGGTTGCATATGGCAGGGTTTCGCCCGAACTCCTGTCGTATATGGATAAATGTAATTTAACATCTACAGTATCTTTTCCATACATGGTAGCGCATAGAAGCAATGAGCTCAAAAAACATATAATCCAATGTTTTGAGGAACCTACCATTTCAGCAATCACAACAACAGCATAAACAAAATCGGCACAATGATCCCTGCCAACAGTTCGATGCCGCCTCGTCCCAGGATGCCTTCTTTGCCTTTGATGATGAATATCCCGGTAATCGTGATAATAATCAGCGAAACGGCAAAAATATCCGAAAATAAAGTCCACCATTTTCCCGGATTATAATGCAACCGGTTAAACTGACTGATGATGGGGCGCTTTTTCAGCGACTCGTAAAATGCTTTTCCACTCTGCATATCCACTTCCAGCGAAGAACCTCCTTTCAGGAAAACTTTCAGTTTGTCGTTTTCGGGGAAGTAATGTTTCGTGTAGTTTTTATCCTCTTTGATGGGTTTCAGCATATCAATCACTATCGATTTGGAAACATGCTCTTTCACCATGGGAAACGTCCCCTCCGCCTGCAAACTGTATAGTTTTACCATGTAATTCGGATTGATGCTATCGCGATGATTGAGCATAATGCCGGATACGGCGTAAATGATGATGACACCCGAAAAGAAAAACGACAAGTCACGATGAATGATACGAAACCATTTACGTAGCTTCGCTCCCGTAAAACGCTTTTTGGTCATATTTTATAATTCTCCGCCTACTTAATTGTGTATTCCACAGCTTCTACAAAGTAAAATGAAAGATAATTTTTACCCTCTTTTTCATTTCGTTCAGCTATGCGTTCACGGAAATTGTCAATGCGTTCTTGTTCAGTATCAGCCGATTTTTCATTTTGAGCCTTTTGCTCGGCGGCACATCCGCTCTCATCATCGCCGTGTTTTTCGGCAGTTTGATCAGCCAATTTCGTTTCCCAATTCACAAGGTAAGCCTCATCGATACGTTGCTCCATTAAAACACCCTTAACTTCCACAATGCTGTTTACTGTTTCCTGACTGAAACTGCCAATATCACCGCCTGCCTCTACGCGGATGGTTTTGGTATCATCGCTTCCCATCAAGAAAAGCTTTTTCCCACCGTGTCGGCAAATGTGGGTGCAAACTCCGTCCACAACGATGGTGTCGCCCACAAGAACTTCAGCATTGCCCAGCAAGTCGTCCACTTGCATGACTTCAGACGGTTTGCTTGTCTCGGTTGAGCTACTTTGTTGTTTCTGTCCACAGGAAATCAGCACAAAAAAAAGTGCCAAAATGCATAAAAATGTTTTTGAATTTTTCATTGTTCTATTTATTTGAAGTTGTCGTACAAAACCCCCGGTGAAATAATTAATCGTTCGCAAAGGCGAAATGATTGATTGGATCAATTCATGTTCATTTCAGATTATCTTTTTTTCAAGGTGCAAATTTCACAAAAAATAAAAAGCAGGTCAATCCCTAAAAATAGGGATTTATTTGCCAACAATATCCCCTAAAATGGGGATTGACTTTTTTGTTCACCTTGATTCGTCAAGCCAAAACATGAATCCATCGTTTTAATTTAAAATCCATCCGAAATTTCACTGTCATGGAAAAACTACTTACCTTTGCACTATTGAAATTTTGGTGTCGTTCATTCCATTTACTGCGGAATGCATGATGAAAAGGGAATTAGGTGAGAATCCTAAACTGTACCCGTAGCTGTAATTGCCTCCCCTACCCCTCCAAAGGGGGAAAATTGGGTGAATCTGCAAGAAGCTCCAAAATACCACTGGCTCGCATTCCTCCCCTTGGGGGAGGTCAGGAGGGGCCGGGAAGGTTTGCAGATTAACAGGCTTAAGTCAGAAGACCTGCCAAAGTTTCATTGTTGTTTAATGCTTTCGGGAACTGAAGCTTAAAAATTGAACGTACAATCAGTTTACATTTTCGTTGTTTTGTGCTTCCGTTGTTGATGTTTCATTCCTGAAAATTCATTCGGGGAATAATGAATTTACTGATTAGGTGGCTGATATTTGCATGCTTGTTTGTCTGCTGTATTTTACCTGTGTTTGCACAGTCTGAAACGGACAGCGTAAGACATTTGCGTGAAGTGACTGTAACGCGCGATGCAAAGCTCAGTCAAAGTCGCTCGACCTCCCCGCTTCAGGTAATCGATAATGAAAAATTAGCTACACTCAATGCTTTGCAAATTTCTGATGCCGTGAAATATTTTTCAGGCGTCACCGTAAAAGATTATGGCGGAATTGGCGGACTAAAAACAGTTTCCGTACGCAGTCTCGGAGCAAATCATACAGCAGTTTCTTACGATGGAATTCCTGTGTCGGATGTGCAAACGGGACAAATTGACATCGGACGATTTTCACTGGAAAATGTGGATAATATTTCACTGAGCATCGGACAGTCCAACAATATTTTCCAACCCGCGCGGATGTTTGCCTCAGCTTCGGTGCTGAATATTCAATCTCAAAAACCCACCTTAGCAGAAAATCAATTCATTGCCGGAAAAGTAGGCATAAAGGCAGGTTCATTTGGAATGATCAATCCGACTTTTTTACTGAACGGAAAATTCAGCAATATTGTTTCTGCTTCGCTATCGGGCGAATGGCTTTCTGCTCATGGTAAATACCCTTACATACTAAATTACGGTGTGGTTGGTAAAGACAGTTCATCACTCGAAACCCGGAAAAACACCGACGTGAAAAATCTGCGCTTGGAAGGGACGGTTTTTGCCGATTTTTCACCCAATAGCAGAGGCTACTTGAAAGGCTATTTCTATAATTCCGAAAGAGGATTGCCGGGCGCTACCATCTATTATAATACCGATAATTTTTCATCGCAACGAATTTGGGACAATAACTTATTTGTACAAGCTCATTTTGAGAGTCAGTTTTCGCCTTGCTTGGATTTTCAGGCAAACGCCAAATACAACCATGCTTCCTTGCGATACCTTGACCCCGCCATACCCAATTCCGACGGAAAACTTGAAAACAACTACGCACAGCGAGAGCTTTATGCGTCGGCCACAGCCTTATACAGACTTTTTGAGAAGCTCTCATTTTCAGCATCGTCAGACCTTATTTTTA
>JAAYQF010000106.1 GCA_012519425.1 Bacteroidales bacterium
ACAATTTATTCTGTCTTTACTCTTTGCTCTTTGTTCTTTTGTCTTTATTCTTTTGTCTTTATTCTTTTGTCTTTATTCTTTTGTCTTTGTTCTTTTGTCTTTGTTCTTTTGTCTTTGTTCTTTTGTCTTTGTTCTTTTGTCTTTGTTCTTTTGTCTTTGTTCTTTTGTCTTTTTAAATATTCTGAAAAGTAACGCAAAAGTACGTCATTTTTATTACTTTTGCACAAGATTGTCAGATAAAAGCATAAAAATGCCCTGAAACATGGCGAAGAAGAAGTATCTTTTCAACCCGGACACACTTAGTTACGAAGAAACTGATAATACCTTTTTACACTTTTTAAAAAGGGTGCTTCTTCATTTGTTGTCGGCTACTTCCATTGCAGTCGTCTTTTTCTTTGTTTTCATTTCATTTATAAGATCTCCGGAAGAGGTCAAGCTTATTCAGGAAAAAAACAGCTTGCAGGCACAATATAAGTTATTGGAGCGCAATATGGATGAGGTGAATGAAATTTTGGAAGATATGCGACAGCGTGATGATAATCTGTATCGTGTTGTTTTTCAGGCTGATCCAATTCCTTATTCGGTCAGAAAGTCAGTAACGGGCAAGTCGGATTATTACGAACAGCTGCTCACCATGACCAATTCGCAAATTGCGGCAGAGACAACGAAGAAATATGACGAGATCAAAAAGCAGTTGTATATTCAGTCGAAGTCGTACGATGAATTGGTGGAGCTTGCCGGCAAACAAGAAGAAATGTTGCAGTGTGTTCCTGCCATCCAACCCATTCTCAATAAGGATTTGACCCGGACTGCTTCGGGATTCGGCTGGCGGATAGATCCTATATACAGAACCAGGCGCTTCCATGCGGGCATGGACTTTTCGGCTCCGACCGGTACTGAAATCTATGCAACCGGAAATGGTACGATCAGGAAATCGGGTTGGCAACAAGGTTATGGAAATACGGTGGAAGTCAACCACGGATTTGGTTATGTAACCCGTTACGCACACATGCAAAAGACAAATGTCAGGGTAGGGCAAAAGGTAAAAAGAGGGGATGTCATTGGGTTTGTCGGCAATACCGGTAAATCAACCGGACCGCATCTTCACTACGAAGTGCATTACAGAGGAAAAGTCATGAATCCGCAGAATTATTACTTCCTGGACCTGTCGCCTGAAGAATACGACAAAATGGTACAATTGAGTAATAATGCAGGGCAGATGTTTGATTGATGCAATGTCTTTCTTCATTTTTTTGTTCTTAGTTCTTCGTTCTCAACCGTATCGCCTTTGTCTCTTCTTCAAACCCCGGTTTGCCGAGCAGCGCAAACATGTTTTTCTTGTAAGCCTCAACACCCGGCTGGTCGAAAGGATTGACACCTAAGATATAGCCGCTGATGCCACAAGCTTTTTCAAAGAAGTATAAAAGCTGTCCTAAATAGTATTCGTTCAATTGGGGCAATTCAATCTTTAAATTGGGAACGCCTCCGTCAACATGCGCCAGCAAAGTACCCAGTTCAGCCATCTTGTTGACTTCATCCACGCGTTTGCCGGCTAAAAAGTTCAACCCGTCTAAGTTGGCTGCATCCTTCGGAACCAGTACGGTATGGTTGCTTTCCTGAACTGAAATGACGGTTTCAAAAATGGTTCTTTCACCCTCTTGTATCCATTGCCCCATAGAGTGTAAGTCGGTTGTGAAATCGACAGCAGCAGGGAAAATACCCACATGGTCTTTTCCTTCACTTTCACCGTAAAGTTGTTTCCACCATTCTGAAACAAAATGCAATTTAGGATGATAGTTGACCAAAATTTCAATTTTTCTACCTGATTTATACAGCTCGTTGCGTACTGCCGCATATTGTGCAGCAGGATTGTCTTCGAATGGAATGTTTACGCCACAAAGTTGCTCCATGCTGACTGCACCTTGTACCAGCTTGCGGATATCAAAACCGGCGACCGCAATGGGCAATAGTCCAACCGGCGACAAGACTGAATACCTTCCTCCTATATCATCTTCAAGCACATAAGTTTTGTAACCTTCTTGTACCGCCAAAGTACGCAATGCACCACGTGCTTTATCCGTTACGGTAACTATGAGTTTTTGCGCATCAGCCTTGCCTTGCTGTTGCTCGAGTTGCGTTCTTAGCAGACGAAAAGCCAAAGCTGGTTCGGTCGTGGTACCCGATTTGGAAATTGAAATGATGCCGAACTTTTTGGTTTTTAATAGTTCCTGTAATTCATACAGATAATCTTCGCTAATATTTTGTCCGGCATAAACTACTGCCGGCGATTTTCTGTTGGTCTGTAACCAATCGAAGCTGTTGGATAAAGCATCGATGACAGCTTTGGCACCCAGATAACTACCCCCTATGCCGATGACCACCACTACTTCACAGTTCTCGCGCAAAATAGCAGCAGTATTTTCAATATCCGTCAAATGTGCCTCATCAATAGAAGAAGGTAGGTTGAGCCAGCCCAGAAAGTCACTTCCTTTTCCCGTTCCTTCATGCAAGGCTCTATTGGCTTGATTGGCAATGTCTTTATAATTTTCGATGGAAGTTTTGGAAACAAATCCATACGCGTGGTCAATTGTTAATTTGATGTTTTGCATACCGTGTAAAAAGTAAAATTATTTCAATTTTTCTGTAAGTTCTCTGATTTTCAAAAGCGGTGAAGCCCTGTTGTACAAAATTTCATATACCGTATCGATGATGGGCATGTCCACCTTGTATTTCTGGTTGATCTCGTAAATGCATTTGGTGGCATAATAACCTTCCGCGATCATCTCCATCTCCATCTGCGCGGTTTTTACGGAGTATCCTTTACCCACCATGCTGCCAAACAAGCGGTTCCTGCTGAATTTGGAGTAGGCAGTCACCAATAAATCACCTAAGTAAGCCGATTGACTGATATCCCGGTGCATGGAGCTGGTAGCGCTGCAAAATCGGTTGATTTCCTGAAGCGCATTGGATAAAAGTACCGCCTGAAAATTATCCCCGTATTTTAATCCATGGCAAATGCCGGTTGCGATAGAGTATATATTTTTCATGATGGAGGCATATTCCATCCCTATCACATCCTCGCTGACAGATGTTTTTACAAAACTTGTCGCAAAAAATTGAGACAACATTTTAGCCCTGTCGCGGGAGGCTGATGCCAATGTTAAATAAGACAATCTTTCCAAAGCCACTTCTTCTGCATGGCAAGGTCCGGCCAGGACAGCAATATTCTCTTTAGGAACCTGGTAGGTTTGTTCGAAAAATTCTGTTATGATCAGATTTTCATTTGGAACAATTCCCTTGATGGCAGAAACAATGATTTTTCTGTTTAGTTTTCTGTTTAATTTTTTAAGATGGCTTTTTAGAAAAGGCGAAGGAGTGGCGAAAATTAAAATATCGGAGGTGGCAACAACATGATTGATATTACTGGTAAAGCGGATATGGTCCGTATTGAATTTTACACCGGTAAGATAGGAAGGATTTTTACCGAGCCTGATAAATTCGTCAATCTGCTCCTGGCGACGCATATACCAATTGATCTCATCCACATTGTTCAGAACGATCTTGGCAATTGCAGTTGCCCAACTGCCCCCACCTAATATTGCGATTCTTTGTCTCTCAGCCATGATTTTGTTATAAGTTATCAGATTTCTTTCACCTCAACTCCCCGAAGGAAAGTCCCTTTAACTTCTCTATAAAAATGAAGTCTAAACGCGCAAAAGACGAATAAATACTTAGACTTTCTTTGTCCTTTATTCTATTGTCTTTGTTCTTTTGTCTTTGCTCCTTATTCTTTTGTCTTTGCTCCTTGTTCTTTTGTCTTTTGTCTTTGCTCTTTGTTCTCAATCGGTTTCATCTGCGGAAAAAACAACACCTCCTGTATGGATTGTTGTCCGGTCAGCAGCATCACCAATCTGTCCATGCCGATTCCCATCCCCGAGGTGGGCGGCATGCCATATTCCAGTGAGCGTACAAAGTCCATGTCGATAAACATAGCTTCGTCGTCGCCTTTTTCGCCCAATCTGACTTGCTCCTTAAACCTTTCCAATTGATCGATCGGGTCATTCAGCTCCGAATATGCATTGACCAGTTCTTTACCGTTCACCATGAGTTCGAAGCGTTCGGTCAGTTCCGGATTATCACGGTGGCATTTGGAAAGCGGACTCATCTCGATGGGGTAATCCGTGATGAAGGTCGGCTGGATGAAATTTTTTTCGCATTTCTCGCCGAAAATTTCATCTATCAACTTTCCTTTCCCCATGGTAGCATCAATCTCGATATTCAGTTTTTTACAAACATCCCGCAACTGATCTTCATTCATGCCACTGATGTCAATGCCCGTATGTTTTTGAATGGCTTCTATCATGCTTACCCGTTTGAAGGGTGTTTTGAAAGAAATTGTTTTGCCGCCGATTTCCACATCTGTAGTGCCATTGACATCCATGCAAATCTTCTCGATCATCTTCTCCGTAAATTCCATCATCCAGCGGTAGTCCTTATAGGCTACGTAAATCTCCATCACTGTAAATTCCGGATTGTGCGTGCGGTCCATGCCTTCGTTGCGGAAATTTTTTGAAAACTCATACACCCCTTCAAAACCTCCGACTATCAATCTCTTTAGATATAATTCATTGGCAATACGCAGATACAGAGG
>JAAYQF010000020.1 GCA_012519425.1 Bacteroidales bacterium
CGTACAAATCCGGACAATGATTATATATATCAGTATTCTGTTGGAACAATAAATACAGATTCAGTTTACACAGCAAATATGGGCAAAATAAAAACAAAAGATCAGATAAACAACTTTAAGGCAGTTGTTTCTGCCGGACTGAATTCAACTTATTTTATTCGACCGAATTTACAAATTTATGGTGGAGCTGTCTTTATCGTTGAACATAACCCCCTGTATAACTCTATTAGTTGGAGAAGGACTTCAACCAGATATGGATTTCAGTTGCAAGGTAAATTGATTTATTATCTCTAAACATCAATCTTTTTTATCAATCTGAATCAATCAGTTTGGAGAAGGCGTCATCGCGGTAGCTCCCCGGATTGTCGTGCAATCTATGTCGAAACAGGGAGTTTTTGTTAATTCTTCGCCATTGAAGGTTTTTAATGTTTTAGTTTTGATGATGAAAAATCGCTGCTATACGTGTTTTAGTTTGGTAAAACAGCCTTGTAAACATTTCCCGGCAAGCATTTTACCAAGCCTTTGAATTCCATTTGAAGCAACAGGGCGGTGAGCTTGCTGTACGGAATAGCAGAAAGTACCGATAATTCATTTACATGAATGTTGTCAGGATGTTTCCTGATTGCTGTAAAAATTTGCATTTCTTCATCACTCAATGTGGTAAAAAGTTCGGTTTGAACGGCTCTTTTTTTAGGTTTAAGTGCATCATCCCATCCCATCAATTGAATGAAATCATCCGCTGAATAAATTAAAGCAGCCCGATTGTGTCGGATAAGGTCGTTGCAACCTTTCGACCATTCATCATGTATCCTTCCGGGAAAAGCAAATACATCACGGTTGTAATCATTCGCCAATCTTGCCGTGATTAATGCACCACCTTTAATACCTGACTCAACGACAACTACAGCATCCGAAAGTCCGGCAATGATACGGTTGCGTTGCACAAAATTCGGTCGGTCGGGATTGGTGTTGCTTAAGTACTCAGTTACCAATCCGCCCTTTTCGAGCATACGAACGGCAATAGACCGATGAACAGGTGGATAGATTTTGTCTAGTCCATGTGCGATGACACCTATAGTAGGGGTGTGGCTGTTGAGAGCTGCTTTGTGTGCACAAATATCAATCCCATAGGCTAATCCGCTGACGATTGTAAGGTTGGGAACAACAGCCAGTGCCTGGATAAATTGATTGCAAATCTCTTTTCCATAAGCAGTAGCACGCCTTGTCCCGACTACACTTACAAATTTCCCGTCATTGAGGTTCCGGGCAGTTTTGGTGAAAAGGAGCAGGGGAGCATCCGGACATTCTTTGAGGCGAAAAGGATAGTTTTTATCGGCATAATAAAGGCATTGAATATTATTTTTCAGGATAAATTCAATTTCTTTTTCAGCCCTCAAAAGTGCCTCTTTGTGATTGATAATTTCTTTGGCAAGAGAAGAGCCGATACCGGGGATTTTTGATAATCCTTTTTGGGGCTCCTTAAAAACAGCTTCTTCACTACCGAGGTATGCGATCAGATTTTTTGCTAAGTTGTTTCCAACACCATTAATCAGCGTGATGCCGATTCTAAATTTTAATTTTTCAAGATCCATAAATAAACAAATAAATAAACAGGGTTAAATCGTATATGTCAGGTTTTAATATTTTTTTTAAAAAGGGCAAAGACACCCCAGCCTGCAAGCACTCCAAAACTGTTGCTAATCACGTCATAAATGTCACCGTCTCTGTAATAAATCAATGCACCTTGAAGAATTTCTGTAAACAGGCCGATTAAAAGGGGGAACGACAAACATGTCAGCAAGAATTTTTGATTTGATTTATCTGATTTTTCATCACGATGGTAATCAAGCATCAGCACAATCGTCAGTCCTGCATACATGCCAAAATGAATAATCTTGTCCGTGTGCGTGAACTTAGGAGTTGGCTCAAGAATTGGGAATTTAACAAAAGACAGCACCAGGATTACTATGGTCACTAAAATAGTTTTCCAATATTTTGAGATAAAATGCATGGTAGAATGAAACAGGAATAAGAAATAACGAAAACAAACTACAGTTATTATTCTTGAAACTTAATACCTGAAACTGCTGCCCCCGGTAAATTCTCTTAGTAATGAAGTGGGAGGTATTTCTCTATCAGGGATGGGAGCAAAGAAGCCTAAAAATTTTATTAGGCGGTATGCTTCGGCGTATTCATCACAATACTGGGGTACCTCTGAAAGAACTGGTTCTGCATATTTTTTCAATACTGCTAATTCAAAAATCAATGCTGAATTAAACATCACGTCGGCATCTTCCTGATACGGGAATATCCACTTGTCTTCCCCCCTTCTGATGCTTGGCCAGCGGGCAATGGTCTCCCGGGCTGAATAGTTTCTATAGCGATGATCGCGGATAATTCTTCGCAACAATCGTGTGTCGGTGGTGGGAATCCAATTGTGGCTGTCAATGGCAATGGTCGTCAAAGCCGAAACATATATTTTGTAAATATTTTCTCTTGGAATTTTGGATAATAAAGAAGGATTAAGGGCATGAATACCTTCAATGATGAGGATGGAATCTTTAGTGAGTTTGAGTCTTCTCCCTCGAAATTCTCTCTTTCCGGTTTCGAAATTAAAGGAAGGTAGGTCAATTTCTTCCTGATTGATTAATTGCCGGATCTGTTGATTAAAAAAATCCAAATCCAGGGCATGAAGATGTTCGTAATCGTGTTCACCGTTTTCATCGATAGGTGTATTTTCCCGGTTTACAAAATAATTATCCATGGAAAGCATCACAGGTTTCAAACCACTTGCCATTAATTGCACAGATAATCTTTTGCTGAAAGTCGTTTTTCCCGAAGAAGAAGGTCCTGAAACCAGGATGACTTTTAAGGAAGCATTCTTCTCAATCGTATCAGCAATACGAGCGATTTTTTTCTCATGCAAGGCTTCGGCAATCTTAATTAAGTCGAATGCTTTTTTATTTCTGCAAACTACGTTGAATTCTCCAATTGTGCTGACATTTATGATCTTGTTCCATTTCACATGTTCCTTGAATATATCGAATAGCTTGGGCATTTCTTCAAATTCTTCCAGTTGGGTTGGATTGTTTTTATTCGGAATACGCAATAACATACCGTCATAGTAGGGAATCAGATCGAAAAGGTGTAGTCTGTCGGTAGAAGGCAATAGCGCACCATTGTAATAATCAACGTAATTATTGATTCTGAAGTATTTCATGTAAGGGGTGTTGATGGTTTCGAAAAGAGACATGCTCTCATACCCGTTATATTGTTTGGCAAAGATTTTTTTGACTTCTTTGACCTGCTTTTCTTCTTCAATGATTTTTTCTCCGGCAGCAATAATTTTTTTCATCTCTGCCTTGATAAGCTCAATGTCTTCTTCTGATACTTCACGTCCCAAATGTTCAATGCGACAATAATATCCTTTTGAAATCGCATGTACAATGCTGAGTACTGCTTTCGGAAACAATCTTTTGGTGGCATAAGCTAATACCATACTTAGAGTGCGTACATACAGCCGCATTCCGGATTGACAAGTAATATCAATGAACTCTATGTCTTTGGGTTTGTATATCGGGAAATTTAATCCTTCGGTTTTATAATTGGCCCTGGCTGCCACAATCTCGTGTTTTACACGAATATTCAATTGGTCGGCAATTTCAAGTAGGGTGGTCCCCATTGGAAAATCATGATAAGAATTCGTGTTTTTACAATAAATCGTGATGTTTTTGCTCATGTTGTAAATGATTGCAAGTGAATGATAAATTAGAAAAAAATTTCTGTAAAATTAATACTAATAATTTGATAATAATTTGTGTTTTTACTTATTTAAAGTATTTTTGTGCCACTTTTCGGAATGTTTTCTTCAAGGCAAATGTTGAAGATATTATGACTTCTTTAATTCCAAAACAGATTAAGCAAATTAAATCAATCCCAGCATGAATTATTCTTTGTTAGACTTCATGATGTTGATTGGCTCTCTGGGTCTTTTCCTTTTTGGGATGAAAACCATGAGTGAGGGTTTGCAGAAAGC
>JAAYQF010000107.1 GCA_012519425.1 Bacteroidales bacterium
CAAATAAAAATAAATTCATATGAAGTCAATAAAAAAAATAACATATGCTCTCGTACTTCTTCTGGGAATAGGACTAGTCGGTTGCTCCGACCCGATGGAAGAAATTACGAGTATTGATTATGCCCGTGCCTTTTCTCCTTTTGAGCTTACAGCCCGGGTACGAAATCAGGTGAATGTGGAGCTCAATTGGGTTCCGATCAAAGCGGACAGCTATTCGATTGAAGCGTTTGAAGACGACAGTTTAACTTTTGCAGGAGAGCCTATACTGACCGTCAACGATATTAAAGCTGCCGATTTGCCTTACACCATAAAGGAACTAAAAGGAAACACGAAGTATTCTTTCCGTGTGAAGGCAATTTTAAGCGGAGCAGAAGAATCAAAATGGTCGGGCGTATATGTCAAAACCCAATCAGAAAACATCTTTATTCCGTTTGAAGATACCGATATTCAGGCAAACAGCGTGACGCTGCGCTGGAATCCGACACAGAATATCACACGAATTACGGTAGAAATTCTGGATGGAGATGTGATTGAGCACACACTTACAGCAGACGAAATAGCTGCCGCATCGGCTCAAGTCACCGGACTGACAGGTGAGACCGATTATATTGCGAAAATATACAATGGTGATGTTCAGCGAGGAAGAGTAGAATTCACAACTTTACTCGACCTGGGTGATGCCATTGCTGTAAATCCGGGAGATGATTTGGAAGCTAAACTGACAGCAGCTCAGGATGGAGATGTGTTTGCCCTGTTCCCCGGAACCTACGGTGATACTGTTAAGTTTGTTATAACGGCGAAAGTGGAGATTAAAGCTGTTTATCCAAATGACAAGCCTGTGATCCACGGATATTTTTCAATGGAAAACAATTCGTCATTACTACTTAAAGACGTTATTATGGATGGCACAGGCGTAGATAGCGGCAATCAGGCCATTGTCTTCGCAACAGCAGGTGCAAATTACGGCGATGTAAAGATTGATGGATGTGTCATTAAAAATTACGTAAAGGGAGTGTTCTATCTGAATGTAGCAGCTGCTGTGGAATCGCTTACAATCAATAACACCATTATCCGGGATGTTGAATGCAGCGGTGGCGATTTATTCGATAACAGAAAAGGAGCCATCAAGACGTTTACGCTTTCCAACAGTACAGTTTACAAGAGTGCATTGGCCCGGGATTTTGTAAGATATGATGATACTTCTGCAGCATTCCCCGCAATTGCACCTGTGATCAATATTGAAAACAATACTTTGGATGGAATTGCAAATGATGCTGCAAGGCGTATTCTGTATGTGAGAGTTTCCGGGGGAACGATCAATTTCAAAAACAATATCGTTACCAATACGGTTGGAAACTTCTCAAATCAAAGTACAACACCGGATCCAACTTTCGAGAACAACAACTACTTCAATGCACCTGCATTATTTACCGGAGGTTCCGAGGTGGCAAAGATCTACGATGATTCAGCCAAAAACTTAGACCCGGGATATGCAGATCCGACATCGGGTAATTTCAAAGTTTCTAATCAGGAAATTATTGATGATGCTATTGGTGACCCACGCTGGTTGTAGTGTTATGAATGACAATTAATAAACTAACACAGTTTACAATATTTTAGGTGTATTGTAAACTGTGTATTTTCAATTCAAAATCACAAACTCATATACTGAAATGAATTTTTTAAAAACCACATCTATCCTTTTCGCCGCATTTTTAATCACGGCTTGTGCAGCACAAAAAACACTGAATGAGTATCCTTACGGGCATTTGTACAAGGATCTGCCCTTTGAAATGCCAAAAATAAAAGCACCTGTTTTCCCCGACAATGAGGTCAATTTGGCGGATATGGGAGGTGTGCCTGATGGTATTACCCTGAACACCGAAGCTTTTGAAAAGGCTATGCAAGCCCTGGCTGACAAGGGCGGAGGTAAACTGATCGTTCCGAAAGGTGTTTGGTTTACCGGACCAATTGTTTTCCGCTCCAATATTAACTTACACCTGGAAAAAGGTGCATTGATATTGTTTTCGCCCGATTTTGATCTTTATCCGATTGTAGAAACGGTGTTTGAAGGCCTGGACACACGCAGATGCCAATCCCCCATTTCAGGTAGAAATCTTGAAAATATTGCCATTACCGGCTGTGGCTCCATCGATGGTTCGGGTGATGCGTGGCGTCCGTTGAAAAAAGAGAAAGTAACCGAAAAAATGTGGAAGCAAAAAGTAGCATCCGGTGGCGTTCTTAGGAAAAATAATTATTGGTTCCCTTCTGAGGGTTCACTCAAAGGATTTGAAATCAGCGATATGAACGTGCCAAGAAAAGATATGAGCGAGGCTGAATGGCAGGAAATACGTGATTTTTTACGTCCGGTAATGATAAGTTTTATTGAGTGTAAAAATGTTTTACTTCAAGGTGTGCTGTTTGAAAATTCACCGGCTTGGAATATCCATCCACTGATGTGCGAGAATGTGATTGTAGATGGGATTTATGTAAAAAACCCAAGTTATTCGCAAAATGGAGACGGCATCGACCTGGAATCTTGTGTAAATTCTATCATTGTCAACAGCACTTTTGATGTAGGTGATGATGCAATTTGCATCAAGTCGGGAAAGGATGAAGACGGACGCAGAAGGGCAAGACCCACAGTTAATCTGATAGTGGATAATTGCAAAGTGTTTCACGGACACGGCGGTTTTATCGTGGGTAGCGAAATGTCGGGCGGAGTGAAAAACATCAAAGTATCTAACTGTCAGTTTCTCGGAACAGACGTAGGTCTTCGCTTCAAAAGTACACGCGGACGTGGAGGCGTTGTAGAGAATATCTACATTTCGGATATTTATATGTTTAATATTGTCACAGAATCATTCCTTTTCGACCTTTATTACGGTGGCAAATCAGCTTCGGAATCACTTGCCGACGGTGATGTAACGCCTGTAGAAGAAGTTCTTCCACCGGTAGATGAAACGACTCCTGTATTCAGAAATATTTTTGTAGAAAATATTGTTTCCCGAAACGCACGCAGGGCATTATTGTTTAACGGATTGCCCGAAATGAACATTGAAAATATCCGGTTGAAAAATGCCTTTATCACCTCTCAGATTGGTGCCGAGCTTTCAGAATCAAAAAATATTGTTTTTGAAAATGTAACAATTATCCCTGAAAAAGGAGCTGCATTCAAATTGAACAATGTGAAAAACTTCAAGGCAGAAAAGCTTTATTTTGACGAAAACAAATCTCAAAAAGCAATTTGGATAGAAGGAAAAAAGACCAAAAATATTCATTTACCCGGATTTGATGCCGGCGTGGTAGATATGGCTAGTGAGGTAGAAAAAGCCGAAATAAAATAAAAATCCGAAGCCTTTCTTCCGTAAGAAAAGAAGGATAAGACATACCGATTTAACAACATAACAAAACTAAGATCAATGAAAAAAACAAGCTTAATATTGATGGCTTTCGCTGTTTCTGCTTTATCAGGTTTGCTTTATGCACAAACTCCTGCATTCCCGGGCGCTGAAGGTGGTGGAATGTACACCACGGGCGGTCGCGGAGGTACAGTTTTATACGTAACCAAGTTGACGGATGATGGTACAGAGGGAACTTTGCGTTGGGCAGCTACTCAAAACTATCCAAGAACAATCCTTTTTAAAGTTTCGGGCATCATAGAATTGACATCCGATTTAAGGATCAGAAACGGCAATCTTACCATTGCCGGTCAAACTGCACCAGGCGATGGCATTACCGTAAAAAACTTTCCGGTTATTATCGCAACCGATAACGTTATCATTCGATATATGCGGTTTAGAATGGGTGATGAGGCTGTGCCGTTAAATCCCACCTATAATTGGGATGGTGGAGATGCATTGTGGGGAAAGGACAGAAGTAACATTATACTCGACCATTGCACCATGAGTTGGAGCGTAGATGAAGCTTCTTCTTTTTACGACAATAAAAACTTTACCATGCAGTGGTGCATCATTGCCGAAAGTCTCCGTGCTTCTGTTCACGGCAAAGGAACCCACGGCTACGGAGGCATTTGGGGAGGACAAAATGCATCGTTTCATCACAACTTGCTTTTCAGCCACGAAAGCCGGACACCCCGTTTTAACGGAAGCAGATATTCCGGAAAACCTGAACTCGAAATGGTTGATTACAGAAATAATGTGGTGTATAATTGGGGTGGCAACAATGCCTACGGAGCAGAAGGCGGAAGCTATAATATTGTAAATAATTATTATAAACCCGGTCCTGCATCCAGCTCAAGCTCAAAACGCAGGTTTCTTCAACCATACAGCAACAACGGCGTTTACGGTCAATTTTATATGAGCGGGAATGTGATGCATGGAAACGCAAACATCACCAATAATAATTGGGCAGGTGTCTCTATGGGAGGCTCATTTCCGGCAGGTACTACGCTCAATGACCTGAAATCGGAAACAGAATTTTCCGTTGATAATCCGATAAACACCCATACTGCCGAAGAGGCTTTTGAGAAAGTATTGCTTTACAGCGGCGCTTCACTTGCTCGTGATACGCTGGATAGGAGATATGTGAATGAAACCAGGCTTGGAATAGCGACGGCAGTCGGCTCAAACGGGAGCACCGGCGGGCTCATTGACACGCAAGCTGATGCAGGTGGATTTCCTACTTACAACTCTTTGGAAGCACCAACCGACTCTGATAATGACGGAATTCCCGATGGATGGTTGGATGATAAGTTCCCCGGGAAATCGGCTACAGATATGAATGACCTGGGTTATACTTATTTGGAAGTTTATCTGAATGACCTGGTAGCCCATATCACAGAAGGACAAGGTTATGAAGCACCCCCGGTAAGCGAGTATATAGATTTATTCTGCGGGGACGTACCCACAGAAATTCCGGTTGTATTGCCTGAAGAACTAAGCAATTTGATTACAGATGGAGCTTTGGGTACTGAAGACAGAACAGGTAAAACAGACGGTTGTTTCTCGAATAATAATTTTGCCTGGCGTACGAGTGACATAACTTTTACGCTACCTGCCAATACTGTTATATCAGCTAATTTTGCATCAAACGGTACCCGGTTCGTTCACCTTACTCTTGATGAAGAGCCTTACGGAAATACTTATAACTTAAAAAACGGCTCTTGTGAACCTGTGTTTTTAGATTTGAACAATGCAGAAAACGCACAGTTAAGAATCCAAAGCTTTGGAAGCGACGGAACTACCTACTCGCAATTCAGTATACCTAACTTATGCATTCGTCAAAAAATTGCCATGTCGGTTAAGACAGTTAAAGATGACAGAACTTCACAAGTTATCATCACACGCGACGAAATTATTGCCGATGCACAATCTATAGAGATTTACAATGTCAATGGACAGCTGTTGAAGTTACAGCATCTTGTTTCTTCAATTCAAATTACAGACTTGAATAAAGGAGTTTATATAGCCCGCATTGTTTTGAAAGATGGAAGTAAAGAGAATGTGAAATTTGTGAGATAAAAATCAACCTGTTTCGAAGCAAGTCCTTACTTATTTGAAAATTTATCTAAAAACTGCTTAATAAAATCACAGCTATTCCAATAAAAATTCCGTTTATTATAAAATAAAAATTTAAACATTATGAAAACACGCTACTTTCTTCCGTTTTTGGCTCTTATTCTGAACTTATCCTTTTCAAATAACTGCATTTGTGCACAAACCAAAACCGATGTATGGGATTTTGGTGCAGACCAACTGGATGAAGCGACCTACAACAACATGCTTGATGTTGCCACGATTAATGCCTGGTATCCTTCATCAGTTACACCGGGTTCTGCGGGGAACACCTTACCAAGTTCATTTACAGTGGGCATTCTGTCCTGGACAAGCAATTCCTCAACAAGCGACAGACTGAGAACATCCAATACCGACCTGACACGCTACGACTCAAATGCGGTACCCGTTTCGTGGGGTTCGCAAACATTAAGAGGCTATCTTTATGTAAATTCAGGCGGAAATCTAAACCGGTTTTTTACCCTCAACCTGAATGAAGATGATGAAGTAACTATCCTCGCCAAATCACAGAACGGTACTGGGAAAATGACTTTTGAACTTACCGGAGAGACGGGACAGAAAGATGTTCATGATCTTACTAAAACTGTTGATGAATACACTTTTGTAGCCCAAAAAACAGGATCCTATAAAATTTACGATTCGGTTGACAAACCTTTTTATTACAGAATATATAGAAAACCTGCAACTTATGCTACTGTAAGCGGAACGGTGGATGTGTCCAAAGCGACAGATATTCCTGCCGGGTATACTCTTGTTTTTACCAATGAGGCCGGGAAAGTGTGGACTGCCACTCCTGATGAAACGCACAATTATTCGGTACAAGTCCCTGCCGGATATACTTATAATGTAAGTTTGGATAACGCCAATAGTTATATTATCACTAGTGATACGCAAGTTCAAGTTACAGAAAACACTACATATAATCCGAAAATAGGAAAAGTGCTTTTGAAAACACTAAGTGGTGAATTACTTGGATTGCCGGCTGATCTATTGTCTAAATTAACACTGATATTCACTCCCGCTGTTGCTTCTGAATATACTCCGGATGCTGAAATAAACACCGTTTCAGGCGCTTATTCTGTAGCCTTGGAATCAGGAATGAACTATGTAATTTCTGCTGCGGGTATAAATGACTATTTTATTTTAAATGACTCAATTTCAATAGATGCTGATAGTACTTTGAATATTAATTTCGAGGCAAAACCAACTTATAAAGTCACACTCAACCTCAGCGAAACTCCGGAAATTGTATCCTTGATTAAACCCGTTTTCACCAATCTTGATGAACCTGAGTACGCTTATGAGTTTGCAGACATAGACAATATTATACTGCGAGATGGTGTTTATTCGCTGGAAATTGACGGACTGGATGAACACCCCTTGCAATTGGGACTGACTTCCAATGTGAAGGTGGACGGAGAAGCCGTTGCAAAAGACATTTACCTGATTCCTGTCAATATTTGGTCATTTGAAGACAAACAGATAACTGCTTCAACTACTGCTTACAAAGGAATGATTTTTTCAGGTGCACCGTACAATGAGCAAGGAAAAGGGCACCTTGTTTTGAAAAATGCAGACACCGCAAAAGTGCCTTTGATGCCCGGAGAAAAAATGATTATAAATTACTACTATTCAGCTAATTTTTGCGTAGATGATGGCGATCCTGTCTCTACTTCAAGTGGAAGTACCAGTCAACTTGAAACCAAAGAATTTGTTTATCAAGGTACTTCAAACGGATATATGACCATCAAAAATCTTTCAGGTACAACTTATATCACCGAAGTTCGTACTGCTATGATTGTACCCTATTCAGCAGAGGTTTTTGTTGGACAAGACAAGGAATATCAGTCTGTCAATGAAGCCCTTCAGGCAATAAGAAGCATGGAAAGACCGGACAACGACACCATCAAAATTTGGATTGAACCGGGAAATTACGAGGAAATGCTGGTGATTGATGTTCCCAATATCGCATTGATCAATGCTGCTGAAAATCCTGACATTGCACTTAGCAACAAAGGAGTTGATATTTCACCCAATGCCGTGAGAATTACAAGTTACTACGGACACGGTTACAATTATTTCAGCATGAAAAACAATCAAAAGTGGGATGCCGACGTGCTTCGGGTGAATAAGGAAAATGGCTATACAGAATATGCCAATACCGGAAGCGGTACTACTAACGGCTCATATTGGAATGCCACGGTAGTTGTTTCTGCTCCTGGTTTTTATGCAGAGAATATTATTTTTGAAAACTCTTTCAACCAATACATTTCCAAAAAAGAATCGGAAGATGTGGTGGTTGAGTGGGATTCGGGTGGTAAAGGAACCCGCCCGACTGATATAGGAAACACGGGTGTTCAGAATAAAAGCTTTGTTGAGCGGGCAGCAGCCATAGCTTACACCAAAAGCGGTGATAAATCAGTACTCTACAATTGCCGGATCATTGGACGACAAGATTCATTTTACGGTGATGAAGGTGCTCGCGTGGTTGTTTACAAAGGTTCTTTGATGGGGGCTACCGATTATATTTTTGGCGGAATGACCTTGGTGGCTTATCAAACTGAATTGGCGATGAACACAAGTGAAGCAAGCACGGATGTGTCATACATCACTGCCGCACAACAGCAGTCGTCCCGCGGTTTCTTATTTTTTGAAAACACAATTACATCAGCTCTTCCGGGTGTTGAAACGGCATCTGCTTTCCTTTCAAAACCGGGATATTTTGGTCGTCCCTGGCGGGCAGCAACCAGCGAAGTAGTGTTTTACAATACCACCATTAACGCTACCAATAATCCAGGCCACAACGGCAAATCGCTGATTCTCCCTATCGGTTGGAATAACACACTGGGAGGCGAATCAGACAAAGTGTATGAATACGGCACCATTGAAAAATCAGGTGAAAACAACCAGTCGAGCCGGGCTACCTGGTCGCATCTGCTTACAGAACCGACGCTGAATGACGGAACAGCAATAAATACTTTTAACTTCACCAAAGGCAATGACAACTGGGACCCGATACCTGCACTGAAGTCGAAAGACGAAGCCACCGGAACTACAAAACTGTCACAATCGGATGTTGTTTTTTACACCATAGATAATAAACTGGTAGTATCCAATGTAAAGTTAGATTCTCTTGTGGAAATATTCAGGTTGGACGGTAAGCTTTTTTTATCCAAAAGAATCAAAGGAAATGAATCTTTCAACCTGGATAACGGGATTTGGATTGCACGTGCTGTTTCACAGCAAGGAGCAAAAACGGAAAAAATTATGATTAGATAAGTAATTAGATAAAAATGCAGAACACATTAATATTTACACTCAATAAAATTTTTTTGTTTGGATTGTAACCCGTTAACCACTCGGGCTGTGCACGAACACAAAAAAATCTTAAAATATTAGTGCCGTTTGCATTTAATTATTACTTTTGCTCGCAAGAAACACTAAAAACCAACTATTTTATTAATAATTAAAAAATTAGAATTATGAAGAAAATTTTACTTTTAGCTTTGGTTGCAATTTCACTGAATGGATTTGCACAAACAACAAAAACTTGGAACTTCAGCGAAGCTCCGTTTGGAGAAGGTACAACAATTGACTTTACCACAACTCAAGTTATTGACGGCTTGACTATAGGTACTGACGGAGAGAAAACTTTCTCTCTTGATGCAAACAATAAAAGTTTAGACGGCATTAGTTACACACACAGATTGAAAACGGGTGGCGGCGGATCACCGAAAGAAGATTCAAAAATACCAACAACAAGGTATCTCAAAATTGATGTAGCAGGGAATAGCACAATTAATATTGCTATGATGTCATCCAATAAAACTGATGCTCGGACACTGATAATAGTGAATACTGATGAAACTGTATCTCACGAAATTACCGATATAAAGGGAGATGCTCTATATGGATTTACCTACGAATATGAAGGAGGACCAACTTCACTCTATTTCTATTCACAATCGGGCGGTATTAATTATTATTCATTCTCCGCATCAAATTTATCTTCTTCTGTAAACACTGTTAACGCCAACAAAACCATCATCAGCGAGAGATACTTTGATATTTTGGGTTGTGAAATGCCGGATAGCTCACAAGGTGGACTGGTAATCAGAAAGGTAACCTACGAAGACGGTACATCTGCTTCTTTTAAGACATATATCAGAAGAAATAAATAATAGGTACGGGTTCCGAGGTACGGGGTACGGGGTGCGAGTTCCGGGTTCCGTGGTAACAGAGTTGAGGAGTTGCAGGATACAGACCGACCTTGCCAGGTGAGCCAAAAAATAAGATCAATCTCATGAAAAAAACCGTAATTCTCCTATTCATTCTCTGCACAGTTTCAGTACTGCAAACAAACGCACAATCGGTTACCATCACAGAATCTTCCGGCTGGCTGGAAAGCGTCTTTGTGGAATGGGAACCTGTGGCAAGCGCAGAAAGCTATAATGTATATTACAGCGGAAACGGTGTTGTTAATCAAAAGATTGACGATCAGCTTATCCGCAGTTATGGAACTTATTTTCGTGCCGATATTTTAGGTCTGAAAGCCGGAGGATATACGGTTAAGGTTGCACCCGTAATTTCAGGAGTGGAAGGAAGTGCAAGTCAGACTTCAACGCTTACCGTAACATCGCATGACAGAACAGGATTTGCATTTCACGGCGGGCGTGTTCCCGGAGCATACAAAGCAGACGGAACTCCTAAGGATGGCGCCGTCATTCTTTACATTACCGAAAACAACAAAAATACGGTGTCGATGAATGTAACCGGTGCTAACGCAAATCCTTGTGTCGGACTGCAAACTATTCTTGACGGTTTCAAAAAAGGAAATGATACCAGACCTTTAATTGTAAGATTGATTGGGCAAATTACTGACTTGGAATATATGCTTGCCGGTGATATTGTCATTGAAAACAAGGAAAATGCTTCAAGCTACATCACTTTTGAAGGTGTAGGAAATGATGCCGTTGCCGATGGCTGGGGACTTCGGATAAAAAATGCAACCAATATTGAAGTTCGTAATCTTGGATTTATGAATTGCGACAGCGACGAGGGAGATAATATCGGACTTCAACAAGATAACTCGTACATCTGGGTACACAACTGCGATTTATTTTACGGGCATGCTGGAAGCGACGGCGACCAGGCCAAAGGCGACGGTGCTCTGGATGCAAAACGCTCGAAATATCTAACCATATCATACAATCATTTTTGGGATACAGGCAAAAGCAATCTGCTCGGCCTGGGTGAAGGTACAACAGCAGATTATTACGCTACTTATCACCACAATTGGTACGACCATTCCGACTCACGTCATCCCCGTGTTCGTTTCTTTTCGACCCACGTTTACAACAATTACTACGATGGGGTGTCGAAATACGGAGTTGGTTCTACCATGGGCTCTTCAATTTTTGTAGAGGGAAATGTTTTCAGAAACTGTAAATATCCGATGCTGATTTCCATGCAAGGCTCCGACATTGTCGGTGGTACGGGAACTTTTTCCAGTGAAGATGGAGGAATTATTAAAGCGTACAACAATGTGATGAGCGGACAAGCACGCTTTGTAGCTTATGATGCTGTGCAATATCCGGTTGAATTTGACGCTTATGTGGCTTCTTCCCGCGGCGAGATTGTAGGCAGTGCCGTTAAATCAAAAAAAGGAGGTAATACCTACAATAATTTCGATACGGATGCCGCTTTTTATGTGAAAAATCTTGTGATTGACTCTCCCAATGATGCGAAAGACAAGGTGATGCAATATTCGGGACGTGTTCAAGGTGGGGATTTTCAATGGACGTTCAACAATGCAGTGGATGATGCTTCGTATGATGTAAACACTGCATTGAAATCGGCTTTGACCAGCTACACAACTGATTTGGTGGCCATTCAAGGCGAAAGCAGTTCTGTCGGAAATACACAAATCTTAAGTTCTACAGCCAATAGAAATCAAACCGTGTCTGAGGGACAAGCCATTGAGGCAATTGTGTTTACCTGGAGTGGTGATGCTACTGATGCAAGCGTGAGCGGATTGCCGGCTTCGGGCATCACAGTAGCGAAAAATAGCACAGCTAAAACCATAACCATCTCCGGAACTCCCACTGCTACGGTTTCTTACACAGTTACCACTTCGGGAGCAAGCGGAACACCCGTTTCTTTATCCGGAACCATTACGCTTGCCGAAGGCGGTGGTACCTCCGAAGGAGAAATGATCCATAACTTTACAACTGATGGTATAAATAGTTCGTTCTACTCCATTACCGGAAATTTATCAACCGGCAAAGGAACTGTTACCTACAATGGACTGACTCTGACCCAATGCCTGAAAATGGAGTCTTCAACCAGCGTAAGTTTCACAACAACGGAAAAAGCTACTTTAACGCTTGTCTTTATTGAAAGTGGAAGGAGAGTTAAAGTTAATGGAGTTTCACATACTTCTGATGGAAATGGCATTGTAACTTTGAGTTTGAATCCTGGTACTCACACCGTTACCAAAGATGAAACAATGAACTTGTTCTATATGAGTACGGTTTATGACGACATTGCGACAAATAACGCACACAAAGCTGACTTTGCCCGTGTAGATTTGTATCCGAATCCTGTCGGTGACAAATTGTATATCGCTTCTGATTCAAAAATACAAAAAGTTGAAATTTACTCTATGTCTGGTCAAATACTGAAGACAGTGAAGGATAATGTTTCTGCCGTCGATTTCAGTCCATTTGCAAATGGCAACTATATCATCAGAGTGACAACAAGCAGCGGTGTGGTGTCGAAGATAATTTCGAAAAAATGAAAAAAAGCCTGTCACTTTTTATCCTATTATTGCTGGGAATTCAATTTGGATTTTCACGTACCATGTATGTGGCAGTTACAGGTTCCGACACCAACCCCGGAACAGAAACCGCACCCTATCTCAGCATCCAGAAAGCAATTGATGAAGCGGCTCCCGGTGATATCATTTACATCCGCGGCGGCACATACATGCTTACCAAACGGATAATCATTGATAAAGCCGGAACGGCTGATGCACACATTTGTCTTTTCGGATATCCGGGCGAGCGTGCTATTATAGACGGCTCAAACATCGTCACAAATAATGTGAACGAATTTAAGCAGGCACGCTGTATTTATGTCAACCATTTCGGCGATTACTGGCATTTTAAGAACCTGGAACTCTGCAATGCCAAAGATAATGGGATGAAATTGGAGGGAAGTTACAATATTGTGGAAAATTGTAAATTCTATGGAAACAATGACACCGGACTCCAAATCGGTATGTACAAAGATTTTGCAATAGAAGAAACCAAATCATTTCCGATTTCGGGCTCTCCACAATACAACCCCAATTATTCTTATGCAAAACACAATATCGTGATCAATTGTGACTCCTGGCACAATTACGACAGCAAATCTTTCAACGGCTCTGATGACGGCGGTGATGCCGATGGCTTTGCAGCAAAGTTATTCCCGGGACCCGGTACGGAATTTCACGGATGTCGCGCATGGACAAATTCCGACGACAACTGGGACTTATACATGGTTTACCATCCAATCGTAATTGCAAATTGCTGGAGCTGGAATGCCGGAAGAACTCCCGATGGTGCAGATGCAGGCAATGGAAACGGCTTCAAGCTGGGAGGCGGCGGGTCTTCCGGAGGAGCAGCGTTTGCGCAATCGGTTGGTGCACATGTGATCATGAACAACATTACATTTGACTGCCTTCACAAAGGTTTTGATCAAAATAATGCCTACGAGGCTATGTACCTTTTCAATAACGTGGCCTGGGGAAATGAATACAATTATCGTTTTCCCTCTATATTCCAATACGGAACCATGTACATGAGAAATAACATAGGCTTCAAACCTACAGTTCGCAATCACGAATTCCTTTCAGAAAACAAAGAAGGATCACAGGTTCCCGACACTGAATTCAATAGTTGGACTACCTTCGACGACTGCGATCCTTATAAGGATGGAAATAAGGTAGACGGTGTAAATAAATGGGCACAAGATCATTCTGCAGAATTCAAAAGTTTGTCAAAAGATTTATTCCTGGCTGAAAGACAGGCAGACGGAAGCTTGCCCGACAATGATTTTGCGAAATTGAAGGAAGGCAGCAAGTTCATCAATGCCGGACAAAATATTGAAAACTTCGTACCGCAGGCACACAGTCCCGGTGGATTGACCTTGCCCCCGATTTCTATTTTATACAATGATGGAAGAGCCGATATGGGAGCGTTTGAAACAGGCGATCCTACTATAGCCGTCCTTACGCTGATTTCAGGAAAAGCCGATCAATATGTTTATCAAGGCACCGCTATCATCACTACCGTTTACAAATGGGGCGGTGCCGCTACGGACGTTACGGTCTCCAATCTTCCCGCCGGATTAACAGCGGAAAAAGACGCATCGGCAAAAACAGTTACTATTTCAGGCATCCCGACTGAAAACGGCACCTATACAACAACAAATGTAGGAGGCGAAAATTCAATAATATTGACAGGCGACATCACCATATCTGAGGTTGCTCCTGCTGAACTCACGGTTACAAGCGGCAGTGCCGTTCAGGAAGTATTTTTCAACAACGCAATAGAAACAACCGTATTCACCTGGGGTGGCGGTGCTTCGGATGTTAGCTTCACAAGTTTGCCCGCCGGCATTTCGGCTGTAAAAGATGAGGCTGCCAAAACATTGACCATCTCCGGTATTCCAACTGCCGACGGCTCATATACAATCAGCACCATAGGCGGCATGGAAGGCTCCGGCGTTACCATCAATGGAAATATTACACGTGTACTGCCCACAAAAATTCTGACAGGTGATTGGTATCCCATTCAGGATGCATACGAAAACAGACCGGAAGATTTACAAGGAAATGTGATAACATTTGCTACCGGAACAAGTGAGTCCAATCCCACAGTTTGGGATCCGGATTTTGTTGAGCCAAAAGACGCCTCCGTCCCGGCAGGATGCACCAAAGGTGCTATCAATGTGGAACGCAATGGAGGAAGCATTACATGGAACTTGCCAAGCCTGGTTGAAATGAAAGCCAACATTCACTTTACCGGAACGCGTACATTAAGGATTGATTATACAATTGATGGTGTTACAAAAACCTGGACTTCATCATCATTGAGCAAGCAAACCATGCTTAATTGGGATATGATGGATGCCATGGGTATAGAGCCTGTCAAAAAGCCGGTAACTGTAAAATTTGTCAACACGGCTACCACAGGCGGAATCCGCATGTACGATTTCTTTGTCAAAACTTACGATGTTCCTGAAGGCAATACAGGTATAAAAAGCATGGAGGCTGAAAAAGCAGTCTATCCGATGTATCAAACAGAAACGGCCTTGATTGTTTATGGCGACATTGCCAAATTAACCGTGTATTCCTTGTCAGGAAATGTGCTTGCACAGTCTACCCTATCCCAGGTTGTTGAAACCAATCGTTTGAACAAAGGTATTTACATTGTTCAAATTGAAGGGAAGGATGGCAGAAAGGCTAATCAAAAATTTGTTCTTAAATAGGATGCTCCGAGGTGTTGGGGGTACGAGTTCCGCGGTGCGTGTTCCGAGTTCCGCGGTGCGGGGTATGGGGTCATTTCAACCCTGTGAACACATTAAAAAATGAACAGGGATTATTTTGATGAAAAATTAATCTATTTTGCTAAAAACATAGCAAAGGTAATCTATTTTTGATTACCTTTGCATAAAATTTAGCATAATTATGAAAGCAAATAATTTAACAGAATGGATTAAAAGCTTAGAAATAAACGGAATAAACACTTTTTCTGTTGAAATGGCACGGAATAAATTTCCTGATATTTCGGAACAAAATCTGAAGAATTCTCTTCAACGTCTCACAGCAAAAAACAGAATTGTTTCCGTTTACAAAGGGTTTTATGTGATAATGCCCCCACATTACGCGGCGAAAGGAGTTGTTCCGCCTACTTATTATATAGATCAATTAATGGAATACATAGGTAAGCCTTATTATGTCAGTTTGCTTAGTGCGGCTGAGTTTTTCGGAGCAGCACATCAACGTTCCCAGCGTTTTTTTGTAACCACCATTTTACCATCAACAAATGTTTCCAAAGCTAAGAACAAGATATTGAGTTGGGTGTTTAGGAAAGATATTCCTGAAGAGTTTTTAATGAAAAAAAACTCGGAAACCGGCACTATCCGTTTTTCTAACCCGGAACTGACTGCAATAGATTTGGTACAATATGAAAATACCGTTGGTGGGCTTTCACGTGTGGCTACTGTATTAGATGAACTTTGTGAGCACTGCGATTTTTCTAAAGTAAACGATGAATTGCTCGGATTTACGTCTGTGTCTGCCGTTCAACGGCTTGGATATATCTTGGAGAATATTTTAGAGCAAAAGGAACAAGCGGATGTCTTGTATGAAAAACTGCTCGCTTTCGGAAAAAGATTGAACTACATAGCTTTAAGCACTCGCTCAAAAAAAGAAAATGTCTTGCGGGATAGTCGTTGGAAAATTAACATTAACTCGAAAATAGAAACAGACGATATATGGTAAACAGAGCAGCAATAGTTCAGTGGCGAGCGAAAGCTCCTTGGAATAGCAATGAACAGGTAGAGCAGGATTTGATAATTTGCCGTGCATTGGTGGCTATTTTCAGTGACAATTTTCTATCAACTCAATTAGCATTTCGTGGCGGAACTGCGCTTCACAAGCTGTATCTGACCCCTCAAAGTCGCTATTCAGAAGACATTGATCTGGTGCAAATAAATTCCGGACCTATTAAACCCATACTTATGCGTTTGGGAGAAGTATTGGATTTCTTGCCCGGAAAAGTTGTTAAGCAGAAACGTTATAACAATACGATGATATTTCGTATGGAAAGTGAAATACCACCTGTTGTTCCCATACGTTTGAAAATTGAAATAAATTGCTTTGAACATTTCAATGAACTTGGTTTAGTTAAGATGCCCTTTTCTATAGAAAATAGCTGGTTTTCGGGAAGTTGTGAACTAGTCACTTATCACTTGGAAGAATTGTTGGGAACAAAACTTCGAGCCTTGTATCAACGTAAAAAAGGAAGAGATTTGTTCGATTTATATAAGGCGATTACCAACAAGTATATTGACACAGAGCTTTTGATTCGATGTTATAACCGTTATATAAATTTTTCGGTTGCAAAAGCCCCTACTTACAAGCAGTTTATTCAAAATATTGAAAACAAAATGGATGATCCGGAATTTTTAGGAGATATAAGTAACTTACTCCATCCGGATGAAACATTTGATATGCAGCAGGCGTATCAAGTTGTAAGAAAGCAAGTAATTGATAAGCTAGAGAAATAAGGGATTATCCGGTACTACCCAGTATTTTGTGTAAATGAAAAGCTGAGTATTTTTTTGTGTCAAGACAAAAAAATAAAGATAGATCTGAAAACATTCGCTTTTTGATTCAAACCAAAAATGATAAGAAGAGACTTAAGCCACCAAAATTAAAAACCCCACCAATTAACATTATTTAAGTAACAAAATTTTGTCAATTAAACAATAAAGCATTACATTTGTGCACGTACACAACTCTATGTTTCAGCGAATTAATCCATTTGATATTTGAAAAACATTTAGGTAAAACTCTGAAAACCAATTATAAGACAAAGATTATAAAAGGATTATATAATAAGAATTATAATCAACCAACTGCAAATTTGCAAGAAACCCTGTATGTCCCGAGTAAAACCACTTCTTCTGTTTGTACCGATAATGTTTGTAACATTCTCGTATGCTGCTCCTTTCAGAGTCGATTCTTTATATTCTAAGTGGATCATTGATTCGAGGATGGGCGACTTTAGGAACAAGGCAAAAACAGAGCGGTTTTTGACTCCATACAACAGTGCAAGTACAGCTACGTGGGATTATGTGCCGGGACTGGTGGGTAAAGCTATTTTGAAAGCCTGGGAGCAGTACCGGGATGAACCGTGGAGCCGTTATTATTTTACGGGAATGCAGCACTACGCCGACAATATCATTATGAAACTCGGCGAAAGCAATATTGACGACCTGAATGCTGCAAAAATATTTTTTGAACTATACCATGGAGCGATGGATACGGCGAAAGCTTTGAAATACAAAGCGGATGCTACAACTTGCCGTAATAAATTAAAATACGAGCATATGCGCATCCAAGCGCCGCTGCCGGGAGCCGGCGGTTTTTGGCACAAGAAACAATACGTCAACCAGATGTGGCTCGACGGACTTTATATGGGACCTGCATTCTATGCTGAATGGCAGGGTAATTTCGGTGCAGAATTGGGAGAAGCGGATAACTTCCAATCGTGGGATGATATCGCACTTCAGTTCGACACTGTTTTTCACTATACCTGGGATCCTGTGAAAAAGCTGAATTACCACGCCTGGTCGGCCGAACCGCTTAATAAAGCATCCAATTTCTGGGCAGACCCGCTGACCGGAAAATCAACGGAGTTTTGGGGGCGCGGTACCGGTTGGTTCTTTGCAGCTTTGGTGGACGTGCTTGAGTATATGCCCACTGACCATCCTGCCAGAAAGCGTTTGGCAGAATATACAAACAAAGTAGCAAGTGGATTGGTTGAAAGACAGGATGCTTCGGGTTGCTGGTACCAGCTTTTGCAATATGACGGCTCGATGAAAGGAACTGACTGCAACATCAATAATTACCTGGAAAGCTCCGCATCGGCAATGTTCACTTATGCATTTTATAAAGGCATCAGACTCGGCATTTTGAAGAAAAAAACCTATAAACCTGTAGCCGACAAAGCATACAAGGGCTTGATAGAGAATTTTGTGGTGGAAGAACCCGACGGAAAAATCAAGCTGATACAAAGTTGTGAATCTGCAGGACTTAGCAGTACACGCAAGGGCGATGCCGACTATTATCTTTGTGGTAGGGATGTGGCCATTCACAACGACACGGAAGGGAAAGTGCTTGGCCCCTTTATCATGGCAAGCTTAGAGTACGAAAAAGCCCATAAAAAGGGTCCAAACAAAAAAAAATGTTTTCTGTTTAGAAAAAACAAATAATAAAAACCAATTATAAACTTTTTAAATTATCATCATCATGAAAAAGTATTTTACTAAAATTTTAGCGATTGCAGCCATGCTGCTGATCGGTGCCTGGAATGTGAATGGGCAGACAGAAACCATCATATTTCATGAAACATTTAACAACATGACAACCACAAACACAACTGGAAATGGCTTAGTCAGTGGAAACACAGATGAAACCGGTTATGTAGTTGGTGGAGGTGGTTCAGCAATGAAATGTTCTATTGATGGAACAATGGATCTTACCGGCGGACGCTTTGCCACAAAAAACCTTGATTTAACGGGAAATGTAAAGCTTTACGTTACTTACAAGTTAGGTTCTTCAACCACTAAAAAATTTCAGATCGCCATTGATGCATCGGGAACAAGCGGAGTAGGTGGAATACTGAACGAAGGAGGTGCAGATTCTCCCACGGATTTTACCACAAAACAGTTTACTATTACGACAGGAACTACAGCATCGTACATTCATTTTAGGACAGAATCAAGTCACACCATAATCCTTGATGAGATCAAAATAACTAAAGTGATTTCAAGTCCCATCATCTCTTCTTTTACTGCAGCAGGTGTTTCTGCTACAATTAATGACGAGGCAGGCACCATTACCGCAGAACTCCCTTACGGCACCAACTTAACAAGCATTACGCCCAATATTGAACTCGGCGGAAGTGCAATAAGTTACACTCCCACAGGTGCACAAGATTTTTCCAATAGTAGTACTACTCCGGTAACCTACACAGCATCCGACGGCACCAACACAAAAAATTATGCTGTTACCTTAACTGCAAAAGCATCAGCAAGTACAGATGCTACTTTGAGTGATTTAAAAGTAGATGGAACAACTGTAACAGGCTTTGTTTCGAGCACACTGACTTATGACGTTATTTTACCATATGGATCTGCAAATCCGGTAGTTACTGCCGTAAAAAATGATCCGGTAGCTTCAGACCCGGTTATTACCAATGTTACATCACTACCCGGAAGTGCAACTGTTGTAGTTACAGCACAAGCAGGAAACTCACAAACTTATACAATAAACTTTACTGTAGCCGCAGCATTAAAAGAGCTTACCGAACTTATCTTCTCCAACTCGTTCAATGCATTTATTGTAGGAGAAACTGTTAGGGCTTACTATATGGCAGGTGAAGCAAAACCGTCATTGCAAAGCTATCAAGCCTCTGCAGGTGCAACCGTTGCCATTTCAGCAGACGGGACAAAAGTGGTGGTAACTGGAGCAGACAACACTACCCGCGAACTGGCATTGACATTAGAGTCTGTTACTCCCTTTACAGGTACCACACCTATTACTTTTGACGGTAATGAAACCTGGATTAAAACAGGATATGCTTTTTATGCAGATAAAGGATGGGCCTTTGCAAAAGCTGTAGAGGAAGAAACCAATAAGCGTATTTCTGAAGGAAAATCCCGTATATATTTCTTCGTCGGAAGTTATTCTAAACTGACATTTACTTCAGGAACAGTAAAGAGAAATATCAAGGTTTTTGTAAATGGAACCGAATTAGCCACCCCTACGGAAACAGCCGCTTCCAACTCTACTTTTGACATTGATTTAAGCGGTGCAAGCAACTACATGGTTGGAATTTATTCGAACCAAACGAGCGGAGACGGTGGCATGACTGCATTAACAACCACTCCCCAAACCATTACATCTGCGAAACAAACACAGGAGCTTGGAATTTCTTTCGACGGAAAAACCATCCGCAATCCTAATGGTGTTTCACTGCATGTATTTGATATTGCAGGACGCTTGGTTCATGCTTCCCATACAGACATAGAAATGAACAACCAAAAAGGAATATACATTGTGAAATCCGGAGCTGACGCAATGAAAATCTGCGTAAAATAGCTTTGTTTTTTAGTTTTTAGTTAATAAATTGGAAAACGTGCCTGAGATTTTCGGGCACGTTTTGTAATAGCGTTTCCTGTTCCCGCCCAAATAGAAACAGACTGGTTTAGAGTAAGATAAAGATAGTACAGACAAAACTGTATGTTGCTTTAAAACTTATAACACAAATAAAATATTTCAAAACAATGAAAATCTATCGTTTATTATTCCTGTTGTTTGCTTGTCCATTTTTCATCGGGAATGCCCAAACCGTCACCATCAGCAATATGTCTGATTATGATATCGTAGATTATGTGGCAGAAATCCCGTTGAATAAATTGAAAATTTCGATTGGCAGTTATGTGGTTGTTTCAAATGATGGAACGATTGTACCGCTTGAAGTAGTCACCGATTTGAAGGGCAATGGATCAGCTGTTTTCCCAATAGCGAAATTAGAAGCCAACTCTACAGAAACTTTCAAAATTCGAAAAGGCACAGCCGACCAATACCCTAAAAGGACTTATGCCGAATTGGCTCATAAAATCGGTGGACAATTCAACGGCAATCGCTATGAAGGCGGATATTCCTGGGTAAAGCCCAATTACATGCAGGTTCCCGGTTCATTTCGCGATCATGCTTATTATATCAAATATGAAGGTCCGGGCTGGGAAAGCGACAAAGTCGCCTATCGTTTTTATTTAGACCAGCGAAATGCGATTGATGCGTTTGGCAAAAAAACGCCGGGTATTGTCCTGCCTGCCGTGGGTGTGGACGGCTATGACAACTACCACAATATGGCAGATTGGGGAATGGACAATATGAAAGTAGGAAAAACCCTTGGAATTGGTTCTATAGGCTATTTTGACGGAACACAGGCAGTCAGGGTGGAAAAACGGGACAGCGTGATTTGTTTTATTCAGGCGGACGGAAAAATTCGTTCGCAAGTCAATACAACCTATTTCGGGTGGGATGTGGATGTGAATAAGTTCAACTTGAAATCGCTTATTTCTATTGATGCCGGCAGCAAGGCATCGAGGATGGAGCTTTTTGCCGATAAAAATGTAGATAATCTTACCACCGGAATTATCAAAAACAAAAACACGAAATTGATAAAATCTGCCGAAAACATGGGCGAATGGGCGTACATAGCCAGCTTCGGCAAACAAAGTCTGAATGATGATAACTTAGGATTTGCCATTTTTTATAAGAAAAAACAGTTGAAAGCATTGACTGAAGATGCCATCAATCACCTGGTAGTTTTACAACCTGAAAATGGTTATACTGAATACTATTTTATGGCTTCCTGGGAAATGGATTGGGATTCGGCAAAAGACCGTGCATCATTCCTAAAAGGTGTTGAAGAGCAATTAAACAGATTGAATGGAGAAGTAGAGGTCAAAGTTAAGAGACGATAACAGCTAAATCGTCCCGACCCCGGAACCCGCACCCCGGAACCCGGAACTCGCACCCCGGAACCCGGACCACCAGTCAAGGTCAATCGCGATAGTATGACAGTTTTATTTTTTTAAATAATATTTTTTCAATTTGCTTTTACAATTCCGTTTTTATTTGTAATTTCGTGCACGTACACAATTTTGAATATCAAAGAGAAATTAATCAATAAAACATATTATTATGAACAGTTTTATCCATGACGATTTTTTGCTGCAAAATGAGGCTGCAAAAGAGCTTTATCACAATTATTCAAAGAAACAACCCATCATCGACTATCACTGTCATTTAATTCCCGAATACATTGCCAACGACCACCAATTTGATAATTTGGGGCAGATTTGGCTGGAAGGCGACCACTACAAATGGCGGGCAATGCGTACCAACGGCATTGAAGAAAAATATTGTACGGGGAAAGACACTTCCGATTGGGAAAAATATGAAAAGTGGGTGGAAACAGTACCCTACACCATGCGAAATCCCTTGTATCACTGGACACACCTGGAATTGAAGCGTGCCTTTGGAGTAGATGAGCTGCTTAATCCGGCTTCCGGAAAAAGGATTTATGATATTTGCACCGAGAAGCTCCGCACGCCGGAATTTTCAGCCCGTGGATTGATGAAAAAATTCAATGTGGAAGTTGTGTGTACCACAGACGACCCGGTAGACACACTTGAGCATCATATTGCATTAAAAAATGAAGGCTTCGGGATTAAGGTATTGCCGACCTGGCGGCCTGACAAAGCCATGGCGGTGGAATGTCCGGCTGAATACAGAAAATACGTAGAAAAGCTCAGTGAAGTATCCGGCGTTGCCATTTCCAATTTTGCTGATTTAATACAAGCCCTGCGTGTGCGCCACGACTTCTTTGCAAGCATAGGCTGCAAGTTGTCGGATCACGGGATAGAAGAATTTTATGCCGAAGATTACACACAGGCAGAAATTGACGCTATCTTCAATAAAGTTTACGGAGGTAAAGAGCTTACCAAAGAAGAAATCTTAAAATTTAAATCGGCAATGCTCTACGAAGGTGCCGTGATGGATTGGGAAAAAGGCTGGACACAGCAGTTCCATTATGGAGCTATCCGTAATAATAATTCCCGTTTGTTCAGGAAGTTGGGTCCCGACACCGGCTTTGACAGCATCGGTGACTTTACAGTAGCCAAGGCGATGAGCAAGTTCCTCAACAGCCTGGACAATGATAATAAATTGGCAAAAACCATCATTTACAACTTGAATCCTCGTGATAATGATTTGATTGCCACCATGATAGGTAACTTCCAGGATGGTTCTGTAGCCGGAAAAATCCAGTTCGGTTCAGGCTGGTGGTTCCTTGACCAAAAAACAGGCATGGAAGCACAGATGAATTCTCTTTCCAATCTTGGACTGCTGAGTCGTTTTGTGGGAATGCTTACCGACAGCCGCAGTTTCTTGTCCTATCCTCGTCATGAATATTTCCGCCGGATTTTGTGTAATCTGATTGGCGAAGATGTGGAAAAAGGTCTTTTGCCCAAGTCAGAAATAAAATTCTTAGGCGAAATGGTGGCTAATATTTCGTATTTCAATGCGAAGAATTTCTTTCAATTTTAGATAAATAGACAAAAAGAGCAAAGAACAAAGAGTAAAGACAAAAAGACAATTAATTAGCTCACAGATTTTTATATGTTTCGGTAGCGACCAACCTCATCTGGTGAGACAAAAATAGGTATTCAACTAAAAAACTGTAAGGTGTCTTAGAAGCATCCAAATGCAAGGCACTGAGATTGAGGGCAAAGGAGCATACTTGAAGTATGTGACTGAGCCCGAATGTCGAAAGTAACGCAGCAGTTGGGCGCTTATAAGACGCCGCTAAGTTTGAACGATTTAGTCAATCAAGCGCAAGTTTTTTGAGCGAAGCAGGCACAGTCTTGATTTTTTTTTGCTTCGTTTTTTTGTATCAAGACAAAAAAATGAAGAGGACTTGAGAAAAAATAAAATTATAAAAATAGGAAAACATGAAATTAGGAAAATTTAGTATCGGCGTGGGAGACAGATTCTCACACCAGGGAAAAGCACAATTACGTGCCATCATGAAAGCCAACAAAAGCGGTTTGGAGATTAATCCCGTTTGGAATAAATCAAATCGCGAACATACCTATGTTTATTCAGAACCGGTTGACACACGCAAAGAAGCCGACGATGCAGTAAAGGCTTTGGGTTATAAAGGGGCATATTTTGTGGATGCCGACCATATCAACTTAAGTACGGTAGATCGTTTTATCGATGTGTCAGATTTTTTTACACTCGATGTAGCTTCCTTTATCGGTAAGCCGAGTGCACAAGAAGATGTAGATAAATTTATCACATCCTGCAAAAAATATATGGGTGATTTGCACATCCCCGGCATTGAAAAGCCGATTTCAGTAACGAAAGAACTGTTGGAAGATATTGCACATAAATTTTTAAGTGCCACACAACAAGCGGCAGACATCTATCAATATTTGGTGGATAAAAAAGGTGCAGGAAATTTCATTACTGAAGTTTCTATGGATGAAGTGGAAAAACCGCAAACTCCGGTGGAAATGCTGTTCATACTCAAAATGTTGGCAGACAAAGGAGTTCCCGCACAAACCATAGCTCCGAAATTTACCGGACGCTTCAACAAGGGAGTTGACTATGTGGGAGATTTGAAGCAATTCGCCAAAGAATTTGAGGAAGACGTTCTGGTGATTGATTTCGCGGTTAAGGAATTTGGCTTGCCTGAAGAACTGAAATTGAGCGTTCACTCCGGTAGTGATAAGTTTTCTATTTATCCTATTATGGCTGAAGTGATCAATCGCTACGATAAAGGTCTTCACCTGAAAACAGCAGGTACAACCTGGCTCGAAGAAGTTATAGGACTTGCAAAAGCGGGCGGTGACGGATTGGCTCTAGCGAAAAAAATCTATGCCAACTCATTGAACAGAAAGGATGAGCTTTGTGCACCTTATGCAGATGTAATCGACATTGACGGAAGTAAATTGCCTACCATAGAGGAAGTGAATGCCTGGACAAGCGAGCAATATCAAAATGCACTTCGTCACATTCCTGAACATCCGGAATATAACTCCAACTTCCGCCAGTTAATACACGTAGCTTATGCCGTGGCAGCTGAATTGGGTAAAGAATACACTGATTTGCTGGTGAAATACGAAGATATTGTGGGCGGTTGCGTAGAGGAAAACATCTACGAAAGACACTTGAAACGCTTATTTGCTTTGTAGTCTATACTTGCGTTTTCTGAAGTTTTATTTTCGCAATTCATTCTATTGTATGCAAGTGAAATTTGTAGCTTTGTAGGGGCTGTCTCAAAAGTAAATGTTCAAGCAAAATTTGTAAAGTATCTTAAAAGTGTTTAAATGCAAGGCACTGAGATTGAGTCCAGTAGGGGCAGACCTCGTGTCTGCCGTCGGTGACTGAGCCCGAATATCGAAAGTAACGCAGCAGTTGGGCACTTATGAGACACCGCCAATCGTAAATTGAAAATTATTAAATTATAAATTAAAAAGATATGTATAAACTATTTGACATCAAGGACCAGGTAATCGTAATTACTGGTGGTACAGGCGTTCTTGGCGAAAGCATGGTAAAATATTTGGCTGCTCACGGAGCAAAAGTAGCTGTGATGGCACGCAATAAGGAAAAAGGTGATAAGTTGATTAAAAAGGTGAAAGCCAACGGCGGAGAAGCTATGTTTTTGGTAACTGACGTTACGGATGAAGCTGTTTTGAAACAAAATGCGGAAGATATCATAGCCAAATACGGTAAAATCGATGTGCTGATCAATGGTGCTGGTGGGAACATGCCCGGCGCAACCATTGGACCGAACAATAATATTTTCGATCTAAAAATGGATGATTTCCGTAAAGTTGTTGACTTGAACCTGATGGGTACTGTTGTCCCTACTGTTGTTTTTGCCAGGTATATGGTAGAGGCAAAACAAGGGAACATCATCAACATCACTTCAGCTTCGGCCCTTCGTCCGCTTACCCGTGTTGCCGGTTATGGTGCAGCAAAAGCAGCAGTATCCAATTTCACCAAGTATATGGCAGGCGAAATGGCAATTAAGTTTGGCGAGACTTTCCGCGTAAACGCTATTTGTCCCGGATTTTTCATTACGGAACAAAACCGTGCATTATTAACTAATCCTGATGGCAGTTATTCTGACCGTGGCAATACGATTATTGCACACACACCCTTCCGCCGCTTCGGAAACCCCGAAGATCTGCTTGGAACATTGCATTATTTAGTGAGCGATGCTTCTAAATTTGTAACCGGCACAATTGCCATCGTAGACGGTGGATTTGATGCATTCAGCATTTAATTCAACAGTTAAACAGTTAAACACTAAACAATTGTCCTTATTCTTTCGTCTTTGTTCTTTGTTCTCATTTATTCTTTGTTCTCAATTCAACAATTAAACGATTAAACGCTTCAACAATATGAAACTAAGAGAAAATTCAAAATACGCTTTAATTACTCCGACAAGCATAGGGGTACGCATTACTCCGGTTAACGGACAGCCTGTTCATAGCAGTCATTTATTTGAAATGCACGCTACAAGTGCTGAAACCAACGTAGCAAGTATTTCTTCCTATCTCGGACTGCCCGTAAAAGTACTTACCACTTTTGTAAAAGACAGTCCAATAGCGCAGTTTATCAAAGCAGACCTTCGTCGCCGGAATATGGATTATGAAGGACCGGAAGTACCGCAGGGCGGACCTTGGGGTTACCGTCATCAATTCAACATTGCCGACAGTGGTTACGGACTTCGCGGTCCCCGTGTTCAGAACGACCGTACAGGAGAGGTTGGCCGCACGCTGAACGTCAAGGATTTTGATATGGAGCGGATTTTCAAAAAAGAAGGAGTTCAGATCGTTCACTTATCCGGTCTTATCGCTGCATTGTCGCCCGAAACAAGTGAATTTTGCGTAGAGTTGGCCCGCTATGCCAAGAAAAACGGAACGCTTATTTCATTTGATTTGAACCACCGTGCTACTTTTTGGGAAGGACGTGAAGAAGAATTGCACAAAGCCTTTCATGAAATTGCTTCTTTGACGGATATTTTAATCGGAAACGAAGAGGACTATCAGCTTTGCTTGGGCGTAAAAGGGCCGAAAGCAGGCGGCGAAAACATTGAAGACACGATGGATGCCTTCAAGGGAATGATCAAGAATGCGAAAAAGACTTATCCGAATGTTTCGGTTTTCGCTAACACTTTGCGGGAAGTGTTAAGTGCAAACGAACATCTTTGGGGTGGCATTGTGTATGAAAACGACACTTTCCATGTGGAAAATTTACGTAAAATCGTTGTATTAGACCGCATCGGCGGTGGTGACGGATTTGTGGGAGGACTGTTATACAGCATCCTTAAAGGTTGGGAACCCTCTAAATGGGTGCAATTTGCATGGGCAAGCGGTGCCCTGGCAACCACATTCCTGACAGACTACGCACAACCTGCCGATGAAGAAATGATTTGGAGCATTTGGAAAGGGAATGCAAGAGTGAGGAGATGACACAAAATAGGGGCGACCCTCATAGTCGCCCCTCCCTCTTATCTGTTGTTTATTCTGTTTTCATCTAAATGAATAGGGGATTGTTATGCTTGCGCCTACCACAAAATGAAATTGCTCAGCAAGCGGATTGTATGCAAATTTTGCGAACACCGGCATTGTTATAGGTTTATAAAGTCGGAAATTGTGTTGCAATTTCAGCTCTAAGTTGTTAATACCGCCTCTGTCTGCATTATACAGTCCCTTCCAGGGCGTAACACCCACGCCACCCCAAATGCTAAAGTCATTCCAACGATGTGCATATGAAAGTTCTGTATAAGTGGTAAAATTTCTTTTTCCTTCAGCATTTGGGTCTTTTCCCGTAACTATTGTCGCCCACTTCATAGTTAGTGGAAACCACGGCAGTTGGTAAGTTATCATAGCATCCACAAAATGATTGGAAGTAGTGAGTCCGAAATCAAATGGTTTGGCTTCGTTTGTCCACAATTTCTTTCCGGGAGAATAGATATCCCAAATGCCTATCCATAAGTTTTTTACGGGAGAAAACGAAACCCATGGCATTACAGTTTTATAAACCCCGTCGAAAGAGCCGCCGGCAAAAACACCCATATTCCAATGCTCATTATAGAAGGTTACACTTGGCTCAAAAGCCGGAGCCTCTCCAAACAGCGGTCCTCTGCCAAGTCCCCGCCAATGGTGCTGAGTAACATATTGAACATTACCAACCATAGTCCATGTTGAAGATTTGTCTATCTCTTCATTGGTTTGGGAAAAAACCATTGTAGAAATAAGAGCAAAAACGAGTAAAGCATTTTTTTTCATAAATTTAAATTTTATTTTTTGGTAGATAGAGACGTCATAATATGGCGTCTCTATCTATCACGATCACGATTTTCCCCCAAAGGTAATTATTTTTTTATTGTTTAAATCATTTAAAAATAAAATACACCGCCAGGACCAACAGCACAAATCCGATGATATGATTAGGTTTTATCTGTGACTGAAAAGCCACGTATGAAAAAACCATAAAAACCACAAGCGTAATAACTTCTTGCAAAA
>JAAYQF010000108.1 GCA_012519425.1 Bacteroidales bacterium
TATTTTATCTGTTCACGGCTTGTTTGGTGGTTATGACCAGGCCTGTGAGAATGTTAAAAGTAGATTTGGGAAAAATCGTATAATAGCTCCATCCCGTTTTGGATATTTAGGTTCTGCAGTAAATGGTATGGGGACCCCAAAAGAGCAGGTCACCGCTTTTAGAGAGCTATTGGATACTCTAAAAATTGACAAGGTATTTGTTCTGGGAACCTCTGCCGGTGGCACTCCTGCCATTCGATTTGCATTGGATTATCCGGAGAGGGTTAAAGGTTTAATACTTTATTGTTCAGCAATGCCGGTCAGTGAAAAACCAGAAAAGTTTCTTGAGTATCAGGCTCCACCAAAGGGATTCCTATCCAATTACGCTATGTACTTAATTTCTCCTTTTATGCCTATTGTTATGGGTATGCCGGCATCAACGGTAAAAGATATTATGCCTGTTGCGGAAAGAAAAGAAGGTGTAATTTTGGATGGAAAATTGACAAACCCGGACATGGAAAGGAATTTTGAAGAATATCCTGTTGAAGAATTAAAAGTACCAACTTTAATTGTGCACTCAGAAGATGATGATGTGGCAAGTTTTAAAAAGGTTGAAGATGCTAAACATCGTTTCCCAAATCTTACATTGGTGACTTTTCCGGATGGTGGTCATATGATGGTGGGGCATAGCAAAGAAATCGATGAAGCCTTAGATAATTTTATAAATAATTTTAAATAAATGGAGGAGGACCATATAATGAAAAAATTAAAAGCGGGAATAACCTTTATAGTATTAGGTAATGTACTATATGTTGCAAAAGACTTTTTCACTAATATTCTGCCAGGCGCGTTTAGTGATTTTACTCAGGGCTTTTTAGTTGGTGCCGGAGTAGGTATGAATGTAGTCGGGATAATACTTGTATTTATCTATTTAGCAAGAGTAGAAAAAAAGGCAGAACAATAAGTCTATGAATGGAATATTTTATTTTTCATCGACCGGGAATAGCCTCCATATTGCAGAGCAAATAAGAGCTGAACTTGGTGGCGAGATTCGCTTTATTCCCAAATTTAAGGGGGATGTTAATGTATATGATAAGCTTATAATCGTTTCGCCTACACATAGTTTTGGACTACCTACTCTTGTGTATGATTTTATCATAAATCTAAAATCTGCCAGGCCCTTGTACATAGTTCTCAACCATGGTGGTATGCGGACAAACGCTCCATATTTTGCTTATCAGCTATGTAAAGAAAAGGGACTTAATATTCGCTCGGTTCAGGACGTGATGATGCCGGAGATTTATACCCTCACTTTTTCCCAGCCAAAATGGGCCACAAAAATGGTTCTACGTAAGGCCCCTGAACGTATAAAATCTGTAATTGAAGTCATTAAAGACGATGTGGAGATTGTTATTTCAAAACCAAAGAAAGACAAATGGACACCAAAGCATCTTGAAAATCGTAAAATCTGGCATACTCTTGCTAAAGATTTTAGCGTGACAGAAGCTTGTAATAATTGTAAAAAATGTGTTAGGATCTGTCCGACTAACAATATTAAATTTCGAGATGGAAATATAGTCTTTGGGGACAAATGTGTTGCTTGTTTGAGTTGTTACCACCGCTGTCCGGAAAAGGCGATAGTCTATTTAGATAAAAAGAAAAAAGACAGGTATATCAACCCATTCATTCAAGAAAAGAACATAGGTACAGATCAAGTCTAATAAATAATAATCATCATGGATAAAAGTGCATTTAACAAAACAGAAAAGAATCCACTCAGTGTGGTCATTTTACTTGGTGCAACTTTGGTCTTAACAGGCCTGATATTATTTGCATCTAATTTCGGTTGGATTAGCTCTGCATTCAAATCAATTATTATTTCATCGGGAGTTCCATACGACAACTAAAAAATAATATTTAAACGTATGAAACAGCCATTTGAGAAAATTCTCAAACACAAGGAAATGATTAATGGCGTGTTCCATGTGACCTTAGTTTAAAAAATAAAAAATAAACACATGAAAAATGTTTTTAGAAAAGATAAATCTGAGCTGGTGGCAAGGAATCAGGTTCATGTAATTGAGACTCTCACTGAAGAATCGATAAAAGAGTTGGCTGAGCCTTTAAAAAAGTATCTTCGAGTTTGTGGTTATATAAACACTCTTATCCCCGTAAATGCTGATGTCTATTGGAGTGAGAGTTGGTTGAAAATGTCACAAGACCAGGATTGGAGAAAAATTCATACAATACATTCCAACGGACACCCGAATTAATTAATCAACCATAAAAATAAAATACAATGTCATTACAAGAAATCCTTGAATTCCGTCGTTCTGTTCGCTATTTCGATGAAGCGAAAGAACTGGACACTGAAAAGGTGAAGCACTGCATCGAATTGGCAACGCTTGCACCGAATAGTTCCAATATGCAATTGTGGGAATTTTATCACATTACCGACCCTGAGATGATGAAAAAAATATCTCACGCTTGCCTGGACCAAAAAGCAACAGAAACAGCCAAACAAATCGTAGTTTTCGTAACTCGCCGTGATTTGCACCGCAAACGCTCAAAGACTTTTTTGGAATTTGAAAAAGAGAATATTGCCCGTAATAGTCCACCGGAAAAACAAGAAAAACGATGGAAAAATCAGCGGGCTTACTACACCTATTTGATGCCATTTATTTACAGTAGATTTTTTGGATTACTTGGAATCTTTAGAAAGATCCTTTCTGTGTTTGTCAGTCTTTTCCGTCCCATGGTAACCTCAATTTCAGAAAGTGATATGCGTGTGGTTGTGCATAAAACCTGCGGTTTGGCGGCACAGACCTTTATGATTGCCATGGCAGAGATTGGTTATGATACGTGTCCACTGGAAGGGTTTGACAGTCGTAGGGTTAAAAAATTGCTCAAACTGCCTTGCAGTGCCGAAATCAATATGATTATTCCTTGCGGAATCAGAAAAGGAACGCGTGGCATTCGGGGAGAAAGGTTTAGAGTGCCGTTTGAGGAGGTGTACAGGATTATATGATAATGACTGTAGTTTTGTGAGGTTATAAAAAACTCATCATGAGGTTTGCAATTTACAGGCTTTTTAGTACTCCTCAAAAGGTATCAATAACTGCGGGTCAAGCATAGTGTTGGAAATAATGTCGGCAGTAGGGTTATTTACTGAAAAGCCGATTAACCGGACACCGTGACTTTCCAAATCGACCGTTTCCAAAAGTTTTGTTCCTAACTCAATAAATTCCTCGGCCGACGTAAAACAAGTTTCTGCAGTTTGACTTCGGGTAACCTGCTTAAAATCGCCTCGTTTTATTTTCAGTGTAAATGTATGTCCTTGAAAGTGAGCTTTCTGAATGCGTTTTTCCAGTTCGTCAGCCAGGTCGTCAAAGCGGGCGATGATCTGCTCCTTTTCCATGATGTCCTCACTAAAAGTTCGCTCACATCCTACGGACAAGCGTTTTCTATTAGGCTCTACTTCCCGGTGGTCGTTGCCCTGTGCAAATTCCGCAAACAGACTTCCGATTTTTCCGAAATTCTTAATTAAAAAGCCTTCCGATTTTTCCTGCAAATCTTTCCCCGTATGGATACCTAACTCGTGCATTCGCTTCGCCGTAACTTGTCCTACGCCCCAAAAATCCTCTATCTGCAAATTTTCAATTACTTTTAGGGCTCTTTTGGGATGTATAACGGTCAAACCATCAGGTTTCTGCATATCGGAAGCTATTTTAGCTAAAAATTTATTGTACGAAACTCCGGCAGAAGCTGTGAGATTAAGTTGTGATTTTATTTTTGTCTTGATTTCTTTAGCAATATCTTGTGCGAGAGGAATACCGGGTTTATTTTCAGTAACATCTAAAAAAGCCTCGTCAAGCGAAAGCGGTTCAATTAAGTCTGTATATTCGCTGAAAATATCTCGGATTTCTCTTGATACTGATTTATAAACCTCAAACCGAAGTGGTACAAAGATCAAGTGTGGACAAAGCTGCAAGGCTCTTTTTGAAGGCATAGCGGAGTGGATACCAAATTTACGGGCTTCATAGCTTGCCGCCGCAATGACCCCACGGGGGTGTGAACTACCTACTACAAGCGGTTTGCCCCGCCACTCAGGATGGTCGCGTTGCTCCACAGATGCATAAAAAGCATCCATGTCCACGTGGATTATTTTGCGATATTTCGGCGTGTTTTGCATGTAGGCAAACAGTGTAAATCTAAACTAATTTTTCGACAAAATTTTCAATCAACTGATTTACAATCTCGGGCTTATCCGTATTCGAGTTATGACCTGCACCTTTTATCCATTCAATCGGAATTCCACTATCTTTATGCCATGTCTTGTTTAGTCTCAGCGTTAAACCGGCTTTGTCTTTTTCACCACAGATGAGTAAAGCAGGACAAGTTATTTTGTAGGGTAAATCTTTTTCATATGCTTCGGCAAGAATTTTATAACCGTGTCCGGCAAGTTTAGCATATCGTCTTTTATCCCCATCATAAACCATCATAATCTCACGAATCAGTTTCCTGCCGTATTTGGACTCCGCTGTTCCTTTTGTACCTGCCTCCAATAAGGATTTCCACGGGTACCACAGATACAAGGGTTCCATTCTTTTTAACAGCCAAAGCTCTGTGCTGGTCACATATTTTCTTTGCAGGGGAGCAGAATCAACGGCGATAAAGCCTTTTAATTTTTCAGGATACAGTTCCACAAAAGCTTGTCCCACATAGCCACCCATGGATTGACCGACGATAACAGGCTGTGTGATTTTTTCGTATTCGAGTATTTCATTTAACCATTTCGCCTTATCCATCAAATTGAAATCAAACTTAAATGGCCAGGAAGAGGCATGGGCTGGAGCATCCCAAACAAAGACATTGTATTTGTCCTTAAAGTATTCAATCTGCTTTTCAAACAGTCTGTGATCTGCTGTCAAGCCGGGAAGAAAAACCAATGTTACAGCATTGGCATCAATCTCGTTTATCCAATAATGAATAACACCGGAGGCTGTTTTGTGTGTTTTTTCTGTCATTTTATCAATTTTATTCATTATTCAAATTTATCTATTTCAATAGTGTGCACAACTCCCGGCCTATTTGACTTTCACTGTCTTTTTTCAGGCCTTAAGACTCGTATCTTCTCTTTCGGTAAGAAAGCACACCTAATATCCCAATAGCCGTAAAGGCAAGGACAATATAGATAAATACGGCGGAAACGCCATCCGTTACTCCGTACGAATGCATGCCGCTCAGCAGGTAGTTGACCCCGAAAAAGGTCATCAAGACAGAGGCAAATGCCAATACCGAGAGCAGGTTGAAAAGCCAAAGATCATCCCGTTTTTTTACCAAATGGATATGCGTTACAATACTGTAAACTATCATGGTTATCAGCGCCCAGGTCTCTTTCGGGTCCCAGCCCCAGTAACGTCCCCACGACTCATTTGCCCAAATAGCTCCGAGAAAGGTACCGATGCTCATTAGCGCAAGTCCCACAAGCAAAGCCATATTGTTTGTGATGCTCAACTCTTTTATCCGGAAGCGGATCAATTTGCTCTTTTTTGCAAAGGCTGTCAGCGACAGGTTAACGATGCCCAACAAAAAGCCAATACCGAAAAATCCATAGGCCGCCACGATAATTGCCACATGAAACATAAGCCAGGGCGATTTCAACACAGGTACCAGGGTACCAATTTGCGGGTCCATCCAGTTCAGTCCCGAAACAAATAGAATGACTCCACCGAATAGCGTTGCCAATGCCATGGTGATGGTGCTTTTCCTGCCAAAAATAATTCCCGCCAGAACGGTTGCCCAAGCCACATATACCATCGTTTCGTAAGAGTTGCTCCACGGCGCATAACCCCCTATATACCAGCGCATCCCCATGCCGAAAGCATGAACTAAGAAAGCACATAAAATAGCGATGGATAAAATTTTTATGACCCCATCCGCCCATTTTCGTTTTTTGAGTAACTGTGTAAAAGCCAACACAAGCAGCAAGCCGCCCAGGATAAAGTAGGATAATTTACATCTATCAAAAATTCGCAGTTGATTGTAGCTGATTTCAGCCTGTATTTTTCCGTCATCGATATGCTTTCCGATGTCGTTTTTCAATTGAAACTCTTTTATTTCGGCAAGCAATTGCCCGGGTTTACTCCAATCTCCGTTTTGCAGTGAGTTGTTTACTTCTACGATATAGTCTCTGAAAGAATCTGCGACGAACAAGGAATCCTCTTTTGGAAAAATAGATGGATCAACGTTTGGCGGGTACCAGGTATGCGTGCCATCATTCGGGTCGGGATAGATCCGCAGTAAACTGTAATCTAATAGTTGAAATACAATGTTCACCCTCTCATCAAGTTTCATCATATCTTTGTCGGTTGCCGAACGCTCCGCAGGTAATTTTCCGTAAATTATTTGCATCTGATGCAGCAATTTATAATGGCCGTTTTTGTCGAAAAACTGTACATAAGAGGCGTAGTCTTTGGGCAAACCATAAAGCGATGAAATCTCGCTGTTGTCTACAGCGATGAACGGCTCATGAATCCACATGCGTGGTTCTGCAAGGAAGCTGAGTAAAAACTGCTCGGGATTGAATTGCCCCATCTTTCGCTCTTTGTACACTTTGCGTACTATTTCGGATGAAAGGGTGTGCATCGGCATAATCCTTCCGCCTGATTGCACGGGCAATGCTGCGAATTGGGCGGCATGTTCCGGTGTGATCATGGCGCTTTGCCGGTTTTCTGTAGTCTGTGCCTGTAAAGCAGTTGTTCCAATCGACAATATCAAAACAAGGACAAGATGTTTACTCTCTTCCCGTAAATTTTTAAGCTGACGGCCCAGCCGGCGAAAACGGGAGTTTTTCGTAAAGAATACCAGTATAAATCCACAGAAAAGTAAGAAGTAACCTGTGTAGGTTATGGTTCTGCCCGCCACATCCTGGTTTACGGAGAGAATGGTGCCAAGCTCATCCTGGTCGTATGAGGCCTGGAAAAACCGATAGCCTTTCACGTCTAACACATTATTCATAAATATTTTCGCTTCTTGCACTTTGCCGTCAACATGTACCAACAGGTCGCTTTCGTATGAAGAAGGACTTGCCGAACCCGGATAACGATTCAACCGGAAGTCGGTCAGTTCCAATACAAATGGCAGTTTTTCAATGCTGGCACCATCTGAAGTGCGGATGATCATTTCATCGGTTCTGTTTCCCTCGCGAATGTGTACTGTGCCCTCTTTTCCAAAAAGAAAAGTTGTCAACGCCCCACCCAAAATCACAACAAAAGCCAGATGCACGGTTAAAAGAGCCCATCGTTTCTGTTTCACGTAGCCGTACCTGCTCCAGGCGGCAATAAAGTTAAGCACTAACAAAAACTGCAACAGGAAAAAAGCGGGTGAGTAATAGACCCACTTTTTTGCAATTTCGGTTCCGTGATCTTTTTCGATAAATGTTGCAATGGCCATTGCTACTGCGTAAAGCAGCAGCAGGGTGATGGTTGCTTTGTATGAGGAGAGGTAGTGTTTTGTTTTTTCCATAAATATTTTTCTTAAAAACAAAAACAGATATTATTTAAGTTTTTAGAGATGGGGCTTTGCCCCAAACCCCACTTCATTTTTTTGTCTTGATACAAAAAAACGAAGCAAAAAAAAATCAAGACTACGTCACTCCTAACCAACCCTAAGACTCGGAACTCGTGAACACGTAACCCGCACCCCTGAACTCTCCTTTAACGCTTTAAAGAGACTACCGGAATGCGATAAATAAAGCCGGCTGAAATTCTAAAACTGTCGTCCGGAGTAATGACTTGTGCCACGGCAGGTTCGAGATAATTTTTAAAAGTTGCGATTAAAAACAGATGTAAATTATCATCTTTCATCGGATAAAACTCGATACCGCCCTGGTAATTCCACGAAGTCAGACAATTGCCCTTGTCCAGGAAAATGCTTGATTTGTAAGTCGAAAAATTATTGTAAAAACATTTCAAAAGAATATTCCATTGAGGTTGAATCCGGTAATTTGCTTCCCCTAACAAGGAAAAATAGTTTACATTTTCCACAACATTTTGCGGACTGATCGTTAAATTTCTGATCCCGCCGAGGTAATCAATTTCGGAATGTTGAAAGAAGGCGTCAATGTAAATGTTGAAAGGACCTGATTGCCACATTTGTCCACCACTTACCATAACCAGTGTTTTACCCTTTGCGGGTGAAGTGATATTTGCCGCATACCGAAGCTGGAGGGCATTATCCAAATAGTTGCTGTTCCAGCCAAGCGAGTAGTACAGGGGGAGGGTAGGTGCCTCAAGTTGTGAACCTATCTGCGGAGTGCCAATTGCTTCCCGCCATGTTCCCATACGATTGTTGACTATTTGGAAAGAAAATTCCTGGTTTTGCACGGGAGTAAATGCTACCTGCATTCCGGTTAAATAACATGTAATATAATTTGATATTCCGCTGTAGTCATATACATCTACAGGATATTTGTTATATTCAAAACCGCCTACTGAGAGAGCCTGCTTTCCGGCAGTTATTGAGAACAGGTTGTTGAGCGCATATTTCAAATAAGCATAATCAATTGTGGAGGGTAAATTTTCCTTCGTAAAAATGGGTGAAACCTTGTTCAATCGCTGTAAGTACCTATAGGAGATTTTTGGCGTAACTTGCCCCCCAACATCAACTATTATGTGGTCGAATTTAAATCCACCATTTTCAAATTCCAATGGTGTTCCATTAAATTGAGCGTGGTAGGCAGGGCGTAAATGCAGCGAGAGATCA
>JAAYQF010000021.1 GCA_012519425.1 Bacteroidales bacterium
TGCCGATATGGGCTTGGTAATAGACCAACGTATAAAAGAGCAGCCCAGAGCAGTAAACATGAGTGGTGCGGTCTCGCCGATAACTCTTGAAATGGCGAGCAGCACGCCTGTAAATATACCGCCAAATGCCGCCGGAAGCTGAACTTTCAGCATTACACGCGCTTTGTTGCCTCCAAGTGCCAAACCTGCCTCTTTCAGTGAAACAGGGAGAATTTTCAAAGTTTCTTCCGTGGAACGAATGATGAGCGGTAACATCATGATACAGAGTGCCACACTGCCGGCAATTGCGGAATAACCTCTCATCGGTACAACTACCCAGATGTAAGTGATGATGCCGATAATCACTGATGGGATGCCTTGCACGAGGTCTGTCAGGTAACTGACAACTTTTGCAAAACGCTTTTTGCTGTTTTCCGCTAAGAATGTGCCGCACAGAATACCGAGAGGGACAGCTACAACGACGGCCATACTGAGTATTATCATTGTACCGACAATACCATTGGCAATACCTCCGGGTATTCGTTCACCCGCTTCTATAGCTTTCATTGCCTTGTAAGCTGTTGGGGTAGGTTCTGTGAAAAAAGACCACGACAATTGATTATAACCGCGCAACAGAACTTCTCCCAGGATAGCAAAAAGAGGCACAGCCGTAAGTGTGGCGAAAATGCATATCGTCCACAGCATCAACTTGTCCTTTGCTAAACGATGTTTTGTTTTATGATTTGCCATAAGATTAAGAGATTCTTGCACGTTTAATCATCATTTTACCTATCATGTTAATTACCGCTGTAATCAGGAACAGGATAAGACCGATGGCGATCAGGGACGAAAGTCGCAAACCATCAGCTTCTCCAAATTGATTCGCAATAATTGAAGCCATAGAGTTGCCTGTGGAGGTGATGGAAGTAGGAATATTGTTTGTGTTACCGATCAACATTGTTACGGTCATTGTTTCACCCAATGCACGTCCGATAGCCAGTATATACGACGAAAATATTCCTGAACCTGCAACAGGAAATATTATCTTGCGAACTACTTCGGCACGGGTGGCACCAAGACTATATGCACTTTCTTTTAGATCATTCGGCACCATTTTGATAAATTCGGCGCTGAGTGATGCTGCATAAGGAACAATCATGATAGCCAACACCAAAGATGCGGTAAGAATACCGGAGCCTTGTGAAGAAATATCAAGGGCTATGATGATAGGACGTAATGTGTAGAAGCCCCACAATCCGTATATAACAGATGGAATACCTGCTAACAAATCGGTGACGGTACTTAATACGGATGCAATTCGTGAACCCTTGAAGTATTCTCCGACAAAGAAAGCCACGGGCATTGAAAAGGGAATACAAAACAACAGAGCCAACAGTGTGGTCAACAGCGTACCTGTAATAAAAGGCAGTGCTCCATACTGTTCAGCTCCTTCGGTATAGCTCCATTCCGATGACGTGAGAAATCGGAAAAATCCGAAATGCTCAAATGCATCGTACGCATCAGTGATGAGGGCGTACACTACGCCCCCACACACTATTGGTATTGTCAATGCAGCTACAAACAGTATTATCCTATATAGTTTATCGTTCATTTAGCTGTTCTAAAACAAATATTCAATAAAAATAGTAAAGTGTCTTAGAAGTGTCCAAATGCAAGACGTTGAAATTGAGGGCAAAAGAGCGTGTTCGGAGTACGTGACCGAGTCTGTGCTTCGACAAGCTCAACAACCATCGAAAGTGACGCAGCAGTTGGATAATATGAGACATCAATATCATTGGAGAATTGCCATTCCGTTATAAGTAACAGTCTTCAAATTTTCCATGCTTAATTCCTTTGCTTTTTCGGGGAGTGGCGCATAGTGAACTTTAGAGGTAACATCTTGTGCTTCATCAGAAAGGATATACTTTAACAAATCAAGTGTTGCGACAGCCTGTTCCCTGCTGCGGTCGGAGTAGTTCTGTTCTTTGTAAATAACCATCCAGGTGAAGCAGCTGATGGGATAAGCACCTTCGGCATCAGCATTGGTGATGGATGTGCGGGTGTCGGCAGGAATTTCACCTGAAGCTGCAGCTGAAATGGTTGTAGATGTAGGCTCGACAATTTCTCCACGCAGGTTCTTGATTTTTGCGTATGGTATCTTCTGTGCAAAAGCATACTCTGAGCCTATGTAGCCGATGGAGTTTTTAGTCTGTGAAATTATGCCTGCTACGCCCGGATTACCCTTTGCTGCCTGTCCCGTGGGGAAGTTCACGGATTTTCCTGTTCCGTAATTCGATGCCCATGTGGGACTAACTTTTGTCAAGTAATCAGTAAAGACGAAAGTTGTACCCGAACCATCTGAACGAAATACAGGGATAATTTCCCCTGCAGGAAGATCTACACCGGGGTTCAATGCTACCAAACGAGGGTCGTTCCAGGTTTTTACTTCACCTGCAAAAATATCAGCAATGAGTTCACCTGAAAGATTTAAACTTTCTACACCATCAAGGTTATAACCCAAGACTACGGCACCCATACAAGTGGGGATGTGAATCACAGGCTCCATTTCTCCCATTTCTCTGTCGGATAAGAAAGCGTCAGTACCTGCGAAATCAACAATTTTGTCACGCAAGTTACGAATACCACCACCAGAGCCGATACCACCGTATGCCACGGCGTCACCGTTCACATCGGAAAACTGATCAAATACTACATTATAGAAAGGAAGGGGGAATGTGGCACCCGCCCCGGAAAGTTCTTGTGCTTTACGCTCGCCATCACTTGTGCCGCTGCCACCACAAGATGTAGCTGCAAGGACAAGTACCAATGTCATAATTGACGATAAAA
>JAAYQF010000109.1 GCA_012519425.1 Bacteroidales bacterium
TCCATTCCAAAATAAGAGTCAACATGTCTTCTTACCAATATCCCATAGGATTCATAATCCGGATGGTAATCCAAGATTCTGTTCACAAAGAGAGCTACTTTCAAAAAGTCTTTGAATTCTTTGGTCGCTTTGAAGTTTACATTGATTCCTACCGGAATTTTTTCCGAATATCCCTCTCGGGATTCTCTTATAAGATGTTGAAGGATAATATCTTTTTCTGCTTCTTCATCATAGGGTTTCAGTTGTCCGGACACGTCCATATAGGCAGTGGGGCGATTGGCTGTCGGGAATGTTTGCTTCATGGTGTACCATAAGCTTTGTACTGTGGTTGAAAAAATCAGTCCTAACTTCGGTACCTGTGTATCCATGATCACATTTGTGTTGAAACGCTGACTTGTATGGCCGGAATTGTAATCATAAAGTCCGATGTAATTGTATTTAATTGCTTCACCATCGATAACTTGCGGTACCGTTTGGAAAAGCGGAATGCTGTTCGTGTAAGTCGTTTTAAACCACGCACCGTTTACGGTAAATTTCGTACGAATAGGTTTTACCCGTGCCGATGTAAATTGATATTCCACACCTTCTTTATAAAGAGCACTGCCATTTTCGGTGCGTCCATAACCTTCCAGAATAGTTTTGTCTTCGTAGGTAAAATCATCCAATTGCGGTCTTTCCGTAACCGAAGCGTGGTCTATGGATTTTACATCGTATTTTTTGAAATAATACGGCTTGTAATAATTCACGGTACGAAAACCAGAATTCAAATTTTCTTTAAAATAGGTTACAGACAATCTGTTACCTGCATATGAAATATCGCCACGCAGCTCCCACTTTTCATTTCGAGCAGGCTGAATATCATAGTTGGTTTTGTCAATGATGTATGTGCGGATATGTAACCTTCTGAAATCAAAGTTTTCGTGATAATAGTTTAACTGCACTAAGTCGTTGTAGTATTTGTTGGGATAAAGATGATCCATCGTCGGGGTTTTGGATGTACGTCCCCAACCACCTCCAAACTCTACAACCATAGGATTATCCGCTATCATCCATTTGGGGGATTGCCATTTAACGTTGACACGCGGTTCCCAATAGGTTTTTCCGGACATGGCGAATTTCTTATTTAGTCCAGGCATATTTAGCGTACGTATGCCGCGTGATAAAAACAATTTGTGGCTTCCCAGCGGCAAAGTAAGGTTGCTTTCCAGGAAAAAAGCCAACTTTTGGTCTGCCGGTATTTCACTGAAAGCTCTCGGACGTGTATCCCAAAGCGGCGAAATAGGGCGATTGATGTCATATACTTGTCCTCGTCCAAAATTTTTAGCCAGGTTCCAATCTGCCCCGACGGTAATATCATTTTTTATTTTCCACATATTTATTTCAAACTTGTTCAGCCATTTTACAAAAGCATAAAAAGGTTTTCCTTCGGATCTAAAATCAGCCACATATTGGTAAGGAAGAAATAACCCGTCATGCTCGCCTTCTTCTAAATTATTAGGAATAGGCGTATCTCTTACAATGGAAATGAATTTTTTCCTTTCCAACAGGTTGTTTTCCAATGAAATTGAAGTGTTTATGTCTGTATTTTTCCAAACATTCTTTTTTGTAGACTTAAAAGAAATTGTGTTACTAAATCGTGTTTTATTGTAAGAAGACTTGTAGAAATCAATTTTTATCAAAGAAATATCGGGGTCTGTTTTTACATCATCAAATGAACCGGTATAGTCTAATGCCGATTGCAGGTTGATATCGGTTGATGAGCTTGCCCATTTTTGCTGCAACCGTACGGAGCCTGTTAAGCGATTGTATTTTTCAAAATTATCCCGCGGGTCTGCCTTGCTGTCTAAGTAATCTACATTGAAATTGAGTATCGTCTTACCTGGGACTAAGGTAAAACCTTTGCCAAGCGACATGAGTTTGCTGTATTCATCTACCTTGATACGAGCTTCCCAGCGGGTAGGACGCATCTTGCGGGTAATTTTAACCACCCCTCCGGTAAGGTCTCCGTAGACAACAGACGGAATGCCGCGAATAA
>JAAYQF010000110.1 GCA_012519425.1 Bacteroidales bacterium
AAAGACAGAGCAGGACATGATTTGCGCTATGCCATTGATCCCACCAAATTGTCGGAAGAATTGGGATGGAATCCCTCTTTGCAGTTTGAAGAAGGGCTGGAGAAAACAGTAAGCTGGTATTTGGCTAATCAGGAATGGATGGACCATGTCACTTCCGGTCAGTATCAGTCTTATTATCAGAAGCAATACGGTGAAAGATAAAACAAACAATTTGTTTTTAATATAAAAAATATTATCTTTGCAGCCGATAATGAAGTGTGGAGGGGACTGAATGTCCCCTTTGTTATTGGAAGAAACAAAACAATAATGGATAAAGATTTTATAAATCAGTTGGTTAAAGAATATGTTCACGAGAAAGAATTATATCTCGTAGACCTGAATATTGCTCCTGATAATCGCATCAAAATTGAAATTGATTCCTTTGAGGGAGTTAGTATCGATGATTGTGCTGATTTAACAAGATTTATTCATTCAAACTTGGACAGGGATGAGGAAGATTACGAGTTGGAAGTCAGCTCTGCCGGCATTGGTTCTCCTTTCAAAATTCATCAACAGTATTTAAAAAATGTGGGTAAGGAGGTGGATGTTGTTACTGTTCATGGCGGAAAGTTTAGTGGAGTTTTGAAGTCTGTTACCGATGAAGGCATTCAGTTAACGACCACGCAAATGGTAAAACCGGAAGGTGCAAAACGTAAAACCACGGTTTATGAAGATGTATATTTAACTTTCAAGGATATTAAAACAACAAAATTGATTATTAGATTCAAATAAAAACATGGGCAAAAAAGAAGCTGTTAATTTGATAGATACTTTTTCAGAATTTAAAGAATTAAAAGGTATTGACAGGATGACGCTGATAGCTGTGATGGAAGAGTCATTCAGAAGCGTTATCTCTAAAATGTTCGGCAGTGATGATAATTTTGATGTAATTATCAATCCTGATAAAGGTGACTTCGAAATATATCGTAACCGCGTTGTGGTAGAAGATGATGAGTTTGAAGATGAAAATACGCAAATCAAATTGTCCGATGCTAAAAAAGTGGATGAGGATTTTGAAGTGGGTGAAGAGGTGACGGATGCACTTGACTTTATGAGTTTTGGTCGCAGGGCAATTCTGAATCTCAGACAGACCTTGTCTTCAAAAATATTAGAATTGCAAAAGGAGAATGTTTTTGCAAAATACAGCGAAAAAGTTGGGCAGATCGTAAATGCCGAACTATACCAGATTTGGAAAAAAGAAATGTTGTTGCTGGACGAAGAAGGCAATGAGTTGTATTTGCCAAAGTCAGAACAGATACCAACCGACTTTTATCGCAAGGGAGATACCGTACGTGCGGTAGTGGCCGTGGTTGAGAAAAAAAACAACAATCCTAAAATCATACTTTCCAGGGTTTCACCGGTTTTTTTAGAAAGATTGTTTGAACTTGAAGTTCCGGAAATCAATGAAGGTCTGATCACCATCAAAAAAATTGCCCGTGTGCCGGGAGAAAGAGCCAAGGTGGCCGTTGAATCTTACGATGACAGGGTTGATCCGGTGGGAGCTTGCGTGGGTGTTAAAGGATCACGCATTCACGGGATTGTTAGGGAATTACGCAATGAAAATATCGATGTTATTAATTTTACGAATAACATAAGTTTATTTATTCAACGCTCTTTGAGTCCGGCAAGAATATCTTCCATCCGTCTCAACGAGGCAGAACAAAGAGCCGAGATCTATATGAGGCCGGAAGAAGTTTCCCTGGCTATCGGGAAAGGTGGGCTGAATATTAAACTTGCAAGCATGCTCACCGGATACACATTGGACGTGTATCGTGAACTTGATGATGAGGAAGAAACAGAAGATATCTATCTGGACGAATTCAATGATGAAATTGAACAGTGGGTTATCGATGTGTTTAAAAATATTGGATACGATACCGCTAAAAGTGTGTTGGCCGTACCACGTCAGGATCTGATCAGAAGAACTGATCTTGAAGAAGAAACCATTGATGAGGCCCTGGCAATATTGCGGTCTGAATTTGAAGATGAGGAACATTATCAGGAAGAGTTTCAGGATGAAAACCGGGATATTGACTTAGAAGAGGAAAGCGTAAAGGAAATTCAAGAAGAAGAGCGACCCGGAGAACAAGAAGAAATTCAAACGGAAGAAGAAGAAGTTCAGGACAAAATTCAAGGAGACAGTCAAGAAGAGTAGCAATCTAAATAGCCGAGAGAGTTTCCAATTGTCAAACGTTAAAAAATAACATACTATTATAATATGCCCATTAGACTAATTAAAGCTTGCAAAGAATTGAATATCGGTATCTCTACCGCTGTTGATTTTTTGGCTAAAAAAGGTAGTACAATCGAAGCTGATCCTAATTATAGGTTGTCGGATGATTTGTATTTGCTGTTGGCCAAGGAATTCAATAAGGATATGGCATTAAAATTAGAGGCAGAGCGTATGACTCAGGAGCGTCTTCAAAAGGAAAAGGCGACAACTGTTGCTTTGGAAGGATATGGAGAACAGGCACCTGAAGAAAAACAGGAAGAAGTATTTACTGTTGAAACTCCGACGGATCGCCTGCTTAAACTCAAACATGTCGGCACGATTGAATTGGATGAACCGAAAACGAAGAAGGAAGAAGCTAAAGATGTCAGAGAAGTTAGGGAAGTTAAAGAAGAAGTCAAAGAAGTTAGGGAGGAAGCTTCTGTAAAAGAAGTGGCGTCTGTTGCTCAAACAGAGGAAGGGCCAAAAAAGGAAGTTGAAGAAGATGCAGTTGCTGTTCCGGCTAAACCAAAAACCAAGACGAAAGCTAAAGCGAAAACGAAAACTGCGGCACCGGCTAAGCCGATAGAAAAGGTTGAAGATGTAAAGGAAGAAAAATCGGAGGTAGAAGGTACAGAAGATCCTGAGGAAGGGGAATTGTTTTCCGTTTCCATTCCCACTCCGGACATTAATATAAAGATTAAAGGTGAGTTGGATTTGGATGCCATCAATCAAACAACTCGTCCGAAAGCCAAGACGCGTGAGCAGAAAAAGAGAGAAAGAGAAGAAAAGTCCAGATTAGCCCTCGAAAATAAGAAAGCCTTTTTGGATAAACGTGAGGATAGTAAAAAGAGAAAGAAACGAGAGAGATTTTCCACTCAAAAGATTGATGTTGAGTATTTTCCGGCAGACCAGCAGAGAAGATCAGACTCACGAGGTGCCAAAGTAGATAAAGACAAACTGAGGAAGCCTTTGAAAACTGCTGTTGATCAGGAAGAAGTAGAACGTCAGATCAAGGAAACCCTTGCCAGGATGGCAGCTTCGGGCAGGAGAAAAAGCAGCAGGGGAGCCAGGTATCGTAGAGAGAAACGAGACAGCGCGTCTGCTCGTCAGACCGAATTGGAAATCCAGGAACGTCAGCAGGAAAAAGTATTAAAACTTACGGAGTTCGTAACTGTGAGTGAATTGGCTGTGATGATGGATATTTCTGTCAATCAAGTTATTGCTACCTGTATGAGCATTGGTGTGATGGTATCTATCAATCAACGCCTGGATGCCGAAACCATCAATATCGTCGCTGATGAATTTGGCTTTACTACGGAGTTTGTTAGTGCCGATGTGGTGGAAGCAATTGGAGATGATGAGCCGGATCGGGAGGAAGATTTGGAACAACGGGCACCCATTGTAACTGTGATGGGACACGTTGACCATGGTAAAACTTCTTTGCTTGACTATATTCGTAAAACGAACGTGATTGCCGGTGAAGCCGGAGGAATTACGCAACATATTGGAGCCTACAATGTAAAATTGGATAACGGCCAGCGCATCACTTTTCTGGATACACCCGGTCACGAGGCCTTTACAGCTATGCGCGCAAGGGGTGCTAAAGTGACTGACATTGCCATCATCATTGTTGCAGCTGATGATAGTGTGATGCCGCAAACCGTTGAGGCAATCAATCATGCATCCGCTGCCGGTGTTCCCATCGTTTTTGCTATTAATAAGATTGATAAGCCAAGTGCAAATCCCGATAAGATCAAGGAAGCCCTGGCTAATATGAATTATTTGGTAGAAGAGTGGGGAGGTAAATATCAATCACAGGACATTTCTGCAAAGCAAGGTACCGGCATGGCAGAATTGCTGGAAAAGGTGTTGCTTGAAGCTGAATTGCTCGAATTAAAAGCCAATCCTTCCCGACGTGCTGTGGGTTCAGTTATAGAATCTTCCCTCGACAGAGGAAGGGGTTATGTTGCTACTGTATTGGTAGAAAACGGTACGCTTAAAATGGGTGATATTGTTTTGGCCGGTACTTATTTTGGCCGGATCAAGGCCATGTTCAATGAGCGCAATCAGCGCATTGAAGAAGCAAGGCCGGCAGAACCCGTATTGATTCTTGGTTTGAATGGAGCACCGCAGGCAGGCGATAATTTTAATGTGATCCCTACTGAGCAGGAAGCGAGAGATATTGCCAACAAACGCGAGCAATTACAGCGCGAACAAGATATCCGGACCAGGAAGCACTTTACTTTGGATGAGTTGGGTCGTCGTATTGCATTGGGTGATTTCAAAGAATTGAATATCATTGTTAAGGGTGATGTGGATGGCTCTGTAGAGGCGCTTGCCGATTCCTTGCAAAAATTGTCGACAGAAAATATTCAGGTGAATGTGATCCACAAAGCCGTTGGAGCTATATCCGATTCAGATATTTTATTGGCTGCTGCATCCAACGCCATTATCTGTGGTTTTCAGGTACGTCCTACTGCTTCGGCAAGAAAGATGGCTGAACAAGAAGAAATTGATATTCGCTTGTACTCAGTGATCTATGATGCAATAGAGGAAATCAAATCTGCGATGGAGGGCATGCTTTCTCCTGAAATTAAAGAAGAGGTTACTGCCACCATTGAAGTACGTGAAATTTTCAAAATCACTAAAGTTGGTACAATTGCCGGATGTATTGTACGGGAAGGGAAGGTCAAAAGAAATAATAAGGTGCATGTTATTCGTGATGGTATCGTAATCTATACCGGTGAATTAGAATCCCTGAAAAGATTTAAAGAAGACGTGAAGGAAGTGGGTACTAACTTTGAATGTGGATTGAATATTAAAAACTTCAACGACATCAAAGTAGGTGACATCATTGAAAGTTTTGAAGAAACTGAAGTACGAAAAACCCTGGATTAGAGCAGAGTGATTAAAATGCCGGAGGATTTAAATAATTAGTTACTTTTGCCGAAACAAATTTTTGTAATCATGAGGAAATATATTTCATTTTTCATTTTAGGCTTTATATGTTCATTCGGGATCTTTGCACAGCAAGAAACAGTTCAAAAACGAGTTACACCTGTTCTCCAAACTGCCCCTGCACCGGTTGTGTTTTCCGATGACACCCTTTTCTATATTGATGTACGTCAGGTTTCTTCGACTCCTAAAGAAAGAGCAGAGGATATTTCGGAACGCCTGGAAAAAATTTTTGATGAAGATCTTTATAGAAAGAATGGAATTGCTACCATAACGGATGGACCTTATGTTGATGTAATTTGCGGTGATCTCATCATCATGAGTCTGTCTGATGAAGATGCACTAAGCAAGGGTGTTTCCAATCAGGAGTTGGCGGATCAATACATTGCAGTGATCGATGAAGCATTTAAAGAGGCATATAAAGAAAGAAGTTTACTGACCATTCTCACCCGAATTGGGTTGGTGTTGTTGGTCCTGACCGGTATTTGGCTGATGATCATGCTCATTCAAAGAGGGCATAAATATGTTGAGCGGAAAATAGAAGAAAACAGTCACAAATGGTTAAGAGATTTTTCTTATAAGGGATACATGCTCATCACCGCTCAGCAGGCAATGAACTTGATTAATTGGGTGTTGAAATTGCTAAAATGGGTGATTATTATTCTGCTGATTTATCTGTTGCTGCCACTTTTGTTTAGTATTTTTCCTTTTACCAGGGGATGGGCGTCCACTTTATTTGGGCTGGTTTGGAGTCCTTTTAAGAAAATGGTAATCGCTGTGTGGAGATATCTTCCGAAATTGTTTACCATCATAGTTATTTGTTTCGTTTTTAAATATCTGATCAGGTTTGTTAAATACTTTTTTAAAGAAATTGAATCAGAAAGATTAAAAATAGGTAATTTTCATTCCGATTGGGCAATTCCTACTTTCAACATAGTCAGGGTATTGCTTTATGTTTTCATGTTTGTCCTGATTTTCCCTAACCTTCCCGGTTCGGAATCTCCTATTTTCCGTGGTGTTTCCGTGTTCTTAGGGTTGCTGGTGTCATTGGGATCATCAACGGCGATTGGCAATATTGTAGCCGGATTTGTCATTACCTATATGCGTCCGTTTAAAATTGGGGACAGAATTAAATTTGGAGATGTCACCGGAGATGTAATGGAAAAAAACTTATTGGTAACTCGTTTGCGCACGATTTATAATGAAGAGATCACCATTCCCAATTCTTCAATATTATCCGGAAATACCACCAATTTTTCGGCTATGGCAAAAACAGAAGGCTTAGTATTAAGCGTTACTGTCAGTGTCGACTATAAGTATCATTGGCAAGATATACATGAAGCGCTGTTAGAGGCAGCCTCACGGACTTCCAAGGTATTGAAAGATAAAAAGCCCGGTGTTCTTCAAACGGCTTTAAATGATTTTTATGTAAGTTATACATTGTGTGTGTATACTCATGAAACCAATAGTTTTAATCCGATTTATTCGGAATTGTATCAGCATATACTTGATGTATGTAAAGAAAGAGACATTGAAATTGTGTCTCCGCACCTTTTTACATTAAAGCAAGATGAGCCACCTAAAGGTAAAAAATAATGTCATTTTTTGCTGATTGAAAAAACTTCTCTATCTTTGCACTCCGAAATTTCAAAAAATAAATATTAAATATACAAATCAAAATAAAGAACAACTATGATTGTAGTTCCGGTAAAAGAAGGTGAAAACATTGAAAGAGCTTTGAAAAGGTTCAAACGAAAATTTGAAAAAACGGGTGTTGTTAAAGAACTCCGTCGTCGTCAATATTTTGACAAGCCTTCTGTTATAAAGCGTGACCAGAAAATGCGCGCTGTTTACGTGCAAAAATTGCAAGACGAAGAAGAATAAAAGACCTCAATAAATAAATCGAAAATAGTTTGTTTTTTTGATTTATTTCTTTTATTTTCGTTGCAGAATTGGATACAATCATGTTAAATGGGTTTCTGCAATATTTACAGTATGAGAAGAATTATTCTTCTCATACTGTTTTATCTTATAGCACGGACATCAATCAGTTTTTCCATTTTTTAAAAACTGATCCGGAGCATTTTTCACCAAGTGATGTAGAGCCTGTTATGGTTCAGCAATGGATACTTGAAATGATGCAGCGAGGCATGAGTGCCCGGAGCATTTCGAGAAAAGTGTCAGCCTTGAAATCTTTTTGGAACTATTTGCTGAAACAAAATCTTGCACAGGTAAATCCCACTTTAAAAATTGTTTTACCCAAAATCAAAAAGCCTCTTCCCGTGTTTTTTAAACACAGAGAGGTCAGTCAGGTTATAACAGACCCGCACATTCCTCAGGATAATTTTGAGCGCGTAAGAGATGTGTTGATTGTGGCGGTATTTTATATGACAGGTATCAGGCTGTCGGAACTTATCAATGTCAAGGAAAGTGACGTTGATCTTGTTGCAGGAGAATTGCGGGTGATAGGAAAACGTAATAAAGAACGCATCATTCCGCTCGACAAACTGTTGTGTGAGAAGATATCAGCTTATATAGATAAGAAGGAAGAATTTGTCGGACCGGGCAATTCATATTTGTTTGTAAGAACAAATGGAATGAAGATGTATCCCAAATTAGTTTCCAATATTATCCGCAAGTTGATGTCGCAAGTCAGCACCCTGCCACAAATCAGTCCCCATGTTTTACGGCATAGTTTTGCTACTGCTTTGTTGGATGGCGGTGCAGATATCAATGCAGTGAAGGAATTGTTGGGACATAGTTCTTTGGCAGCCACACAGGTTTATACCCATACAGGTTTTGAGACATTGCATAATATATATAAACAAGCTCATCCACGAGCTAAATAATTAATCGAGCCAAATAACAATATAAAGAAGGAGGTGATTATGAATTTAAGAATCCAGTCTATTAATTTTACAGCAACGCAGGCGTTGGAATCCTATGTAACGAAGAAAACCAAGAAATTGAATCGTTTGTTTGATGATATTATCAATGTGGAGGTATATTTAAAGGTGGTAAAACCGGAAACGGCAGCCAACAAAGAGGCAAGTATAAAAATATCCGTTTCTTCTGCTGAATTTTTCGCTTCCAAGGTATGCGATACCTTCGAGGAAGCCGTTGATTTGTCATTGGAGGCACTTGAGCGTCAAATTGTAAAATTCAAGGAAAAACTCATTAAAAAATAAAATATTGCATATAAAGTTTTGTAGTTCGAAATTTTTGCGTAAATTTGCAAGCCGTTTAAATAAGGGTGTTTAAGCGGCTTTTATTTGACTAAGAGTATTAATTATCAATACATTGCCTCTTTAGCTCAGTTGGCCAGAGCACGTGATTTGTAATCTCGGGGTCGTTGGTTCGAATCCGACAAGAGGCTCAAAAGCGATGAATGCAAGCCTAAAAGTTCGAAAATTAGGGCTGTTTTGCATTTTTTGAAATGATGAAACAGGGCAGTTACCAAAGTGGCCAACTGGGGCTGACTGTAACTCAGCTGTCTTTCGACTTCGGAGGTTCGAATCCTTCACTGCCCACTAAGTATTTACGGTTTTAAATCAATAAATTGTAAATCAATTTGCGGAAGTAGCTCAGTTGATAGAGCATTAGCCTTCCAAGCTGAGGGTCGCGGGTTTGAGTCCCGTCTTCCGCTCTAAGCGATGCCGACCTCAACCTCTCTTTCTTTGGAGAGAATTTTTCTTCCACTAAGAAGAGGGGAATTGAGTGGCTTCTTTGCTGTTGTAGCTCAGGGGGAGAGCACTTCCTTGGTAAGGAAGAGGTCGCGGGTTCAAGTCCCATCAACAGCTCTGCTGAAAAACTTTTATTAATTTATATATCTTTTAAAATCTTAAAATAATCTTTGAATTATGGCAAAAGAAAAATTTGACAGGTCGAAACCTCACGTAAACGTAGGTACCATTGGACACGTGGATCATGGTAAAACTACGCTGACAGCAGCCATTACTACTGTTTTAGCCAAGAGGGGTCTCTCTGAATTGCGTTCATTCGATTCAATCGATAATGCGCCTGAGGAAAAAGAACGTGGTATTACAATTAATACTTCTCACGTAGAATACGAAACAGCAAATCGTCACTACGCTCACGTTGACTGTCCGGGCCACGCTGACTACGTTAAAAACATGGTTACCGGTGCTGCTCAAATGGACGGTGCTATCATTGTAGTTGCTGCAACTGATGGTCCTATGCCTCAAACTCGCGAACACATCCTGTTGGCTCGTCAGGTAAACGTACCTCGCATTGTCGTTTTCATGAACAAATGTGATGTTGTTGATGACGAAGAAATGTTGGAATTAGTTGAAATGGAAATGCGTGAACTGCTTGCTTTCTACGATTTTGATGGTGATAATACTCCTATCATCCGCGGATCTGCTCTCGGTGCATTGAACGGTGTTGCAGAATGGGAAGATAAAGTAATGGAATTGATGGATGCCGTTGATACCTGGATTGAATTACCCGAACGTGCTGTTGACAAACCGTTCTTGATGCCTGTAGAAGACGTATTTTCTATTACAGGTCGTGGTACTGTTGCAACAGGTCGTATTGAAACAGGTGTTGTTAAAACCGGTGAAGCAGTTTCTATCATTGGTTTAGGTGCGGAAAAACTTTCTTCAACTGTTACAGGTGTTGAAATGTTCCGCAAAATTTTGGACGAAGGCCAGGCAGGTGATAACGTAGGATTATTACTCCGCGGTATTGATAAAGATGAAATCAAACGTGGTATGGTTATTACACACCCGGGAAAAGTAACTCCCCACACTACTTTCAAGGCAGCAGTATATATTCTGAAGAAAGAAGAAGGTGGTCGTCATACTCCTTTCCACAATAAATATCGTCCTCAGTTCTACATCCGCACATTGGACGTGACCGGTGAAATTGAATTGCCGGAAGGAACAGAAATGGTAATGCCGGGCGATAACCTGGAGATCAAAGTTAAATTAATTTATCCGGTAGCTTGTAATGTGGGTTTACGTTTCGCTATCCGCGAAGGTGGACGTACAGTAGGTTCAGGACAAATTATAGAGTTAATTGACTAAGTAGCCCCTTAAATTTCCTGAGTTAATAATAAGGAGATTTTTAGAGAGTGAACTATACCAATAATAACCCTGCAATTTAAAACTCCTCCCTCTTTCGGGGAGGGTTTAAGTGGGGTTGTTTTTACACGGGTGTAGCTCAGTTGGCAGAGCACTGGTCTCCAAAACCAGGTGTCGGGAGTTCGAGTCTCTCTACCCGTGC
>JAAYQF010000111.1 GCA_012519425.1 Bacteroidales bacterium
ACAAAAGAATAAAGACAAAAGAACAAAGAGCAAAGAGTAAAGACAGAATAAATTGTTTAATGTTTAGTGTTTAGTGTTTAATTTTGTTGAATTGTTGAACTGAGAACAAAAAGTAAAGATAAAAAAACGATGAACGAAGAACAAAGCTAAAAGCTAAACTCGCGACCCCGGAACACGGAACTCGTAACTTCCCTAACTTCTTATAACTTCTTTAACTTCCAAACTACTAACTACTAACTACTAACTACCAACTACTAACTACTAACATATCAACCCCCATCATGACCTCCAAAGAAATACGTCAATCATTTTTAGACTTTTTTGCATCCAAAGATCATAAAATCGTACCTTCTGCACCCATGGTTATCAAAGACGATCCGACCTTGATGTTTACCAATGCAGGTATGAACCAATTTAAAAACATCATTTTAGGCAATGACCCCATTCAATATCCACGTGTGGCCAATTCTCAAAAATGCTTGCGGGTAAGCGGCAAACACAATGATTTGGAGGAAGTGGGACATGATACCTATCACCACACCATGTTTGAAATGTTGGGCAATTGGTCTTTCGGTGATTATTTCAAAAAAGAAGCAATTGCATGGGCCTGGGAATATCTGACAGAGGTTTTAAAACTGGATAAAGACAGACTTTACGTTTCGGTATTTGCCGGAGCACCTGATGAAGGTTTGGAACGCGACGACGAAGCCGCTAATTTTTGGTTGCAATATGTTTCCGCAGACCGCATCATCGATGGCAGCAAAGCTGATAATTTCTGGGAAATGGGCGATACCGGTCCTTGTGGTCCCTGCTCCGAAATCCACATTGATTTAAGAAGCGACGCCGAACGGGCAAAAATTGACGGAAAATCATTGATCAATCAGGATCATCCGCAAGTTATTGAAATTTGGAACAATGTGTTCATGCAATACAACCGCAAGTCAGACGGTTCACTGGAAGAACTTCCCGCTAAAGTGATTGATACCGGCATGGGCTTCGAGCGGTTGTGCATGGCCATGCAAGGCAAGCAGTCCAATTACGACACAGATGTTTTTCTACCAATCATTCAGACCATCAGCAAATTGAGCGGTATTGCTTATGGCGCCAATGAACAATCGGACATTGCGATGCGCGTGATTGCCGATCACTTGCGCACCATTGCCTTCTCCATTACAGATGGACAATTGCCTTCCAATGCCAAGGCAGGCTACGTGATCCGTCGCATTTTGCGCCGCGCCGTGCGTTATGCTTATACTTTCTTAAATCAACATCAGGCTTTTATGTATCAATTGATCGATGTGCTGATTGAAGTGATGGGAGACGCTTATCCGGAATTGATGGCACAAAAAACACTGATAGAAAAGGTTATCAAAGAAGAAGAAGATTCTTTCTTAAGAACCCTGGAAACCGGCATCAAACTGTTGGATAAAAACCTGCCTGCCAATGGTGTGTTGAGTGGAAAAGTTGCTTTTACACTTTACGATACCTATGGTTTTCCGTTGGACTTGACTGAATTGATTTTGCGCGAAAAGGGCATGCAAGTTAACCACGATGAATTTAACGCTGAAATGCAGCAACAAAAAGACAGGGCACGCAATGCCGCAGTGATTGAAGCCGGCGACTGGGTTGTTGTACGTGAAGGTGACAGTCGGTTTGTGGGTTATGACTACAAAGAATTTGACACGGAAATTCTTCGTTACAGGAAAGTCAAACAAAAAAACAAAGAATATTACCAGTTGGTATTGTCGAACACGCCCTTTTATGCAGAAATGGGTGGACAAGTCGGTGATACGGGAGTGCTGAAATCCGACACTGAAACCATCACCATCCTTGATACCAAAAAAGAAAATAATCTTTCCGTACATATCACTGCTACGCTGCCTAAGGATGTAACCGAAGCATTTACAGCCAGCGTTAATTTGGAAAAACGTGCCGCCACAGAAAGCAATCACTCTGCAACCCACCTGTTGCACGAAGCTTTGCGGGAAGTATTGGGTACCCATGTAGAACAAAAAGGATCGTTTGTCAGTCCGGAAAGCTTACGTTTCGACTTTTCCCATTTCCAAAAAATGACCAAAGAAGAAATACGGGCTGTGGAAAAGATTGCCAATCAAAAGATCAGAAAGAATTACCCCCTGGTAGAAACGAGGGAAATGCCTATCGGAGAGGCTCAGGCTATGGGTGCCATGGCATTGTTTGGCGAAAAATATGGTGAAACCGTGCGTGTGGTACAATTCGGTACTTCAGCCGAACTTTGCGGGGGAACACATGTTCAATCCACCGGTAACATAGGCATGGTCCGCATCATATCCGAAAGCTCGATTGCAGCAGGCATCCGTCGTATTGAAGCCATCACCGGAGAAGCAGTAGAAAAACTATTGGATTCAGAGCAGGATATCCTCGCCGAGGCCAAAGAGATATTGCACAACACACCTGATATACTGAATGCCATCCGCCGACAGGCAGAAGAGAACACTGCACTGAAAAAAGAAGTAGAAGCCTATCAGCAGGAAAAAATCATGCAACTGCGGAAAGAATTGTTAGCTGACGCAGTTGAGGTGAACGGCATCAAAACCATCCGCTATGAGGGCTCACTGACTGCCGACCAGGCGAAAACACTGGCTTTCCAAATCAGAAACCTACAAAACACCCAACTATTTTTTGTAGCCGGTTGTGTGCATGAAGGCAAGCCCTCGCTTACGGTTTTATTGAGCGATGACCTGGTAGAAAAAGGATTGAATGCTGTGACTATTGCCCGGGAGGCTGCCAAAGAAATTCAAGGCGGCGGCGGCGGTCAAGCTTTCTTCGCTTCAGCAGGAGGAAGAAATGCAGCCGGAATCAAACAAGCGGTGGAAAAAGCGGTGGGAATGGTTCATGATGTTTAATGGGAAGGTAGTTAGTAGCTGGTAGTTAGTAGTTAGTAGCTGGTAGTTAGTAGCTGGTAGTTAGGAAGTTAAAGAAGTTATAGAAGTTAAAGAAGTTACGCGTTCCGTGTTCCGGGGTCGCGAGCTTAGCTTTTGTCTTTGTTCTTCGTTCATCGTTTTTTTTCTTTACTTTTTGTTCTCAATTCAACAGTTCAACAATTAAACAGTTAAACGATTCAACATCACACACTAAACATTAAACAATTTATTCTGTCTTTGCTCTTTTGTCTTTGTTCCTTGTTCTTTGTTCCTTGTTCTTTGTTCCTTGTTCTTTGTTCAAAAAAAAAGAGTTGCCTCATTTTTTCTGAGGCAACTCCTTTTTTTAAAATCAGCATTGTAAGCTTTAGAATTTAAAGCGTACACCAAGTGCGATGCCGCTGTAGTGAGGTTTAATAAGGGCACCGTCAGAAAGAAAATCTATTCTGATACCGGGTCTGTAATCGAGTGAAAGCAACAACGGAAAATCGATGTGTTGTTCCAGATCATACTCAATACCAATTAAACCGAAACCACCCAAATTTAAGTAACCATCCCACAAAAAGCCAATTTGAGGGCCTGCTCCGAGGTACCATTTTAATCCTTCCGTAGGTAAGTCAAACATCCACTCATAAGCACCACTCAAATAAGCAACTTCGTGATGAAAGCCAAGACCAAATTCTAATCTGTTAGCTTCTCCCAGGGGATGTTGATAGCTGATTTCACCCGGCCAACCTAAACGCACACCGATAGATCTTTGGGATTGTGCACCTGCCATGCCCGCAAATCCAATTACTAAAGCTAATGTGATAATTAATTTTCTCATACAATTCAAAATTTAATTAATAAAAATTAGGAAGCACAAAAGTATAAAAAAAGTTTAATCCTGCCAATCACCATGCATTTTAATAAGTTCTATTAACTTATCAACAGCTTCTTTTTCATCAATATTCTTCTCCATCAATTCCCTCTTTTTGTACAAATGTACTTTTCCGCGTCCGGCACCAACATAGCCATAATCTGCATCTGCCATTTCACCGGGACCATTTACTATGCAACCCATTATCGCGATTTTAAGTCCCTTGAGATGTGAAGTAGAAGCTTTAACACGCGCTATGGCATCCTGCAAATCAAATAAGGTGCGTCCGCAACCCGGACACGAAATAAATTCGGTTTTAGAGACCCGCACACGCGATGCCTGTAAAATACCGAAAGCCACAGCATTCACCTGCTCTACTCCTATGGATTTGGGAGTGGTGGCTTCATCCACAGTCAGGAAAATGCCATCACCAAACCCATCTAGAAACATTACCCCTAAGTCGGCCGCAGCATTGATCTGCAATTCCGATAATTGAGATACGGCATGTTGTTGACACAAAATAACCGGTGTGGCTATTCCATGATTCATCAGGGTGTGGAAAAATGCCCGCATCTCTCCAACCGGATTTTGATGATGGGATTGCAATAAGACAACTATCTGTAAATCTGACCTTAACAAATTGAGAATGGCATCGTTTAAGTCCGCATAGGTTAATTTCAGAAATTTCGCTTCCGATGTATCTTGTACTAATTCATCAATTGAAGAAGGGGTGTAAACAGGATAAACAGTTCCAGTCCTACTCTTAATGGTTCCATTTTGAACCAAATAATCCGGTTCAATAGCGAAACGACCTTCTTTATTCACCAATACCACGGGGACTTGCTCACCGCCTATGTTCAATACCTGATAGGTTTTTCTTCTTGTATATTCATAAGGAGAAAAGTCAGGATTAAGCTCAGCGGCAACGGTTTTATGTCCTTTCTTTAAAAGCACATGCTCTACCAATTGTCGAGCTACGGGGATCTCTGCCTCCGGATCTTCGCTTAGCGAAACGCGAATGGTATCACCTATGCCATCATGCAACAAAGCCCCGATGCCAACCGATGATTTGATGCGACCGTCTTCTCCATCACCGGCTTCGGTAACGCCAAGATGCAAAGGGTAATGCATATCGTGCTTGTCCATTTCCGAGACCAACAAACGCGTTGCATGCACCATCGATAAGGTATTGGATGCCTTCATCGAGATCACCACATCCTTGAAATTTTCCGCTTCGCAGATGTGCAAAAACTCCATGCACGATTCCACCATTCCTCTTGGCGTATCACCCCAACGATTCATCATCCGTTCACTCAAAGAGCCATGGTTGACGCCAATGCGGATGGCGGTGCCCTGCTCTTTGCATATATTCAACAATTCCGTGAATTTAAGCTTGATCTTCCGAAACTCTTCCTGATATTCTTCTTCCGTATAATCAGCAGTGCGCACTACCCTTCCAATGTAATTACCGGGATTGATGCGGACCTTCTCAACATGCTGCGCTGCAATATTGGCAGCATCAGCCCGAAAATGTATATCAGCCACTAAAGGAACAGTGCAGCCCTGATTCAACAAAGCCTGTTTGATGTTTTTCAGATTTTCCGCTTCCTTCACCCCCTGCGCCGTAAAGCGAACAATTTCGGCGCCCGCTTCCACCATCCTGATACATTGTGCTACCGAACCCTCAGTATCATTGGTGTCGGTATTGGCCATGGATTGCAAGCTGACAGGATATTCACCGCCCAGGAAAATATGCCCGATATGCACCGTATGGGCTTGTCGCCTGTGATAATTAAATTGATCAACCATTTTTTGGAGTCTAACAAAGAACTGCAAACTTATATTTATTTTGTCAATCTTGAAGCTTTTGTCGAAAAGTTTTTATGTGGGGAGTGTTTATTAGTAGTTGGTAGATAGTAGTTAGTAGTTAGTAGTTTTTTTGGAAGTTATGGAAGTTAATAGCTAGTAGTTGGTAGTTAGTAGTTAGTAGTTAGTAGTTAGTAGTTTTTTTGGAAGTTATGGAAGTTAAAGAAGTTAGGGAAGTTAGGGAAGTTACGAGTTCCGTGTTCCGGGGTCGCGAGTTTAGCTTTTAGCTTTGTTCTTCGTTCATCGTTTTTTTATCTTTACTTTTTGTTCTCAGTTCAACAATTCAACAAAATTAAACTCTAAACACTAAACATTAAACAATTTATTCTGTCTTTGCTCTTTTGTCTTTGCTCTTTTGTCTTTGCTCTTTGTTCTCAGTTAAACAGTTCAACAGTTCAACGATTAAACACTAAACACTACACATTAAACAATTAAATGCTATCTTTGCATCGTTTTTTTCAATAGATATCATGCGCTTTAAACCTAAGTTATTTTCAAGTTTACGAACTTACTCCAAAGAACTATTTTACAAGGACTTAATGGCCGGCATTATTGTCGGGATTGTGGCTTTACCCTTAGCTATTGCGTTCGGGATAGCATCGGGAGTTGCGCCTGAGAAAGGGCTTTTCACTGCTATTATTGCAGGTTTTATCATTTCATTCTTCGGAGGAAGTAAGGTTCAGATTGGCGGACCAACCGGTGCTTTTATCGTCATCGTTTACGGCATAGTGCAGGAATTTGGGGTTACGGGACTGACCATTGCGACCATCCTGGCTGGTGTTATGCTCATAGCCATGGGCTTGCTTAAGCTTGGCGCAATCATCAAATTTATTCCCTACCCCATTGTGGTCGGTTTTACGAGCGGGATTGCCCTGACCATTTTTGCTACTCAGATAAAAGATTTATTTGGCATGACCATAGAGTCGATGCCGGCAGATTTTATCAGCAAGTGGATTATATATGCCAAAAATATCCAAACGACTAATTTGGCAGCTTTAGCCGTTGGAATTCTCAGCATTGTCATCATTATCTTCACGCCAAAATTTTCAAAGAAAATACCCGGTTCTCTGATTGCCATTGTTGTAATGACAGCGATAGTTTACGTTTTGCGCGAATTTTTCGGCTTTACCTCCATTGAAACCATCGGCGACAGATTCAGCATTGACCCCTCTTTGCCCAAAGCCGATGCACCCAGAATTACTTTCGACATGGTGCAAACGCTGATACCGGCCGCTTTTACCATTGCCATGCTGGGTGCCATAGAATCATTGTTGTCAGCTACGGTTGCTGATGGCGTTATCGGCGACAGGCATCATTCCAATACGGAATTGATAGCACAGGGAATTGCCAATGTGATAACACCCATTTTCGGAGGGATCCCCGCAACCGGTGCCATCGCGAGGACTATGACCAATATAAACAATGGCGGACGAACTCCGGTGGCGGGTATTATTCACTCCATCGTCTTATTGTTGATTTTACTTTTCCTGGGTAATCTCACCAAACACATTCCCATGGCTTGCCTGGCAGGGGTACTCGTCATGGTTGCATACAACATGAGCGAATGGCGGACTTTCAGGGCCTTGCTGAAAGGTCTGAAATCAGATATGCTGGTATTGGTCACGACCTTTTTACTGACAGTCATTTTTGATTTGACCATCGCCATTGAACTTGGTTTGGTATTGGCGGTTGTATTGTTTGTCAAAAGAATGTCTGAAAGCTCTCAAATCAGCATATTTAATGAAGAAGTGGAAGAAGCTGAATACGTTGAAGGCAATATTGAATCTGGAATGTTACAACTTCCCAAAGGAGTTGAGGTATATGAAATTGAGGGTCCGTTCTTTTTCGGATTGGCCAATAAATTCGAGGAGACGATGAAGAAAATCGGTAGCAGTCCGGATGTCAGAATTATCAGAATGCGGAAAGTACCCTTTATCGACTCTACCGGATTAAATAATCTAAGCAACCTCATCCGGATGTCGAAAAAAGACAAGACTGTGATTGTGTTGTCGGGTGTAAATGAACAAGTCCGTAACGCCATTAAAAAAGCCAACATTGACAAGAGGATCGGAGATGAGAACATCTGTAACAACATCACCGAAGCATTGGCAAGGGCAGAAAAAATCATAGCGAAAAATAAAAAATAGTAAAAATTTGATTTATCAAATTCATTTAATTATTTTTGTCTGATATTTTCTTAAGATGACCAATCGATACGAAGAGCTGATCAGCAAGTTTGAGATAAAACTGCGAAAATTAATTGCGGAGTATCAGTCATTGCAAGTTCAAAGTGATAGTCTGAAAGCGGAGTTGGCACATAAAAATGAAAGTCTGATTGAAGCTCACGGTACTATACTTGAACTGAGAAAACAAAACGATCACCTGTTAATGGCTAATCAGATCAGTGGAAACAAAGAAGAGCGTGCTGAAGCCAAAAAACAAATTGACAGGATGGTGCGGGAAATTGATCAATGTTTAGCTCTCTTGAACGAATAGAGCATATGAACGACGATATTTTTATTATACATGTTCAAATTGGAGGTTTTCCTATTGCGTTACGCATTCCCCGAAGTGATGAGGAAAAATATAGAAAAGCCGAAAAGATGGTTACCAAGCTGACTGAGATGTATTATAACGAATACAGTCAGCATGCTTATGAGGACATACTAAAACTCGTTGCATTCCAATTAGCGGTAAAGGTTTCAGAATATGAACTGAAAGAAGACACAGCTCCTATCGCAGAAAGAATTGAACTGCTTGAAAAAGAGATAGATGCTGTATTGAATCAGGAATAAGTTTATCGTACAATCAATTATTCCCGCGCATATCAACATGACTGCATTCATGTTTGATGTGCGTTTTTTTGTGTCTGACATTGATAATAAATATTATAAATATTAAAATACACGCATATGACCCTATATATGATCATCACCGGAATAGCCGGTTTGCTCCTTGGGAGCGGGGTGATATTAATTATCAACTCTGCCCTTCAAAAGAAAAGAAAAAAAGATGCTTTAGCCGAAATAGAATTGCTCAAAAAAGACCAACTGATTGAGGTTAAGGAGAAATTCATTGCACTTAAGGCTGAACACGAACAACAAGTGCAACAGCGTAACGCCAAAATACAAGACAGAGAAGTAAAACTCCAGCAGCGCGAAATGCAACTCAATCAAAAGCAGGGAGAAGTTCAACGTAAAATAAATTCAGTGGATGCACTGAAAGAATCACAAGAACAACAACTTCAACTGCTTGAAAAAAGAAAAGTCGAACTCGATCAGCTTGTCCATCAGGCTCAGACGCAATTGGAAAATGTTTCAGGTTTATCCGCCGCAGAAGCCAAAGAACAATTAATTGAATCTTTAAAAGATGAAGCCAAGACCAATGCCATGGCGTACATCAACGACATCATGGCTGAGGCAAAAATGACTGCCAACAAAGAGGCTAAAAGAGTAATCATCAACACCATCCAAAGGGTAGCCACCGAAACAGCCATTGAAAATTCAGTAACGGTATTTCATATTGAATCGGATGAAATTAAAGGTAGGATCATCGGTCGTGAAGGTCGTAACATCCGGGCTTTGGAAGCCGCTACCGGTGTGGAAATCATCGTTGATGACACACCCGAAGCCATCGTTCTTTCAGCCTTCGACCCTGTGCGCAGAGAAATTGCCAGGCTGTCCCTGCATCAATTGGTGACCGACGGACGCATTCATCCTGCCCGCATCGAAGAAGTAGTCAACAAAGTACAGAAACAAATAGAAGAAGAAATTGTTGAAGTGGGTAAACGAACTGCCATAGATTTGGGTATTCATGGTTTACACCCTGAACTGGTACGCCTGGTAGGAAAAATGAAATATCGCTCTTCATACGGACAAAATCTCCTGCAACACTCGCGCGAGGTGGCCAATCTTTCTGCTACCATGGCTTCTGAATTGGGCTTGAACCCCAATGCTGCCAAACGTGCCGGATTATTACACGACATTGGAAAAGTGCCCGATGACGAGCCGGAAGCACCACACGCAATCCTTGGTATGCGGCTGGCTGAAAAATACAAAGAAAAGCCCCAGGTTTGCAATGCAATCGGTGCGCACCATGACGAAATTGAAATGGAAAGCCTGCTTGCACCCATCGTCCAGGTTTGTGATGCCATTTCAGGGGCAAGACCCGGAGCAAGACGCGAAATTGTGGAAGCTTATATCAAGCGCCTCAAAGACCTTGAAAGTCTGGCAGCACAATATCCGGGCGTTGTTAAATCCTATGCCGTACAGGCCGGTAGAGAACTGCGCGTAATCGTTGGTGCCGATAAGCTGGATGATAAAGAAACCGAATTATTATCATTTGATATTGCCAAAAAAATCCAGGATGAAATGACCTATCCCGGTCAGGTAAAAATTACGGTAATTAGGGAGACGAGGGCGGTGAGTTATGCAAAATAAACTAAGAACGAAGAACGAAGAACGAAGAGTGAAGAACGATGAACTAAAAACTGACCACGCGACCCCGGAACACGGAACTCGGAACACGTTAACTTCTCTAACTTCTCTAACTTCATTAACTTCCAAAAACTACAAACTACAAACTACAAACTACTAACTACTAACTACTAACTACTGGCTACTGACTTCCATAACTTCACAACAAACAAACATAAAAAAACCACTTGCATTTTAATATCTTTTCAATAACTTTGTGGCGTCAATTTAAGGTCATCTTATTTGACATAAACACCAGTCAGAACTAATCAACTATACACAAAAACAGACATGAACACTCATTCAATCACAACGAAAGCAATCGCTCTGTTGTTAGCGGTTGTCATTTTGTTTTCCGGTTGTGCCAGTACTACGCTGATACAATCAATTCCGGGAGAAGCAAAAATTTACATTGATGGTCAGCCTGTAGGGAAAACGCCCTACTCTCACACTGATACAAAAATTGTGGGGAGCACAACCTCAGTGAAATTAGTAAAAGAAGGTTACGAAGATTTTTATGCTTCCTTTTCACGAACGGAACGAGCTGATGTGGGCGCTATCATTGGTGGTATATTTTGTTGGATTCCTTTTTTATGGACGATGGAATATAATCCCATACGCACCTATGAGATGATACCGGTTGCTGAACAAGAAGAACAGCCGGCTATCCAAACCACACAAACACAAGACGACCAATCGTCTTCAAAATTCGAAAAACTTAAGGAGCTAAAACAGCTGCTGGATGAAGAGATCATCACCCGGGAAGAATTTGAAAAAGAGAAAGCAAAAATATTAGGAGCAGAATAAGTTTTATTTGAGAACAGCAGCTAGGATATTCGCTAATTTCATATTTAATACAAAAAACCAACTATTTCACATCACAATGATTTAGTTGGTTTTTTGTGTCTTCTTTTTTGAACGATAAACGAAGAACAAGGAACAAAGACAAAAGAACAAAGACAGATTAACGAAGAGTGATGAACTAAAAACTAAAAACTGAACTCGTGACACCGGAACATGGAACAGGGATATTCGTTTAATTCAACTTTAAAAGCAGAATTAATAAATATGTTGGGGCTGTCCCAAAAGCAAATATTCAACAAAAAACAGCAAGGTGTTTTAGAAGTGTCCCAAATGCAAGGCACTGAGATTGAGGGCAAAGGAGCATACTGAAGTATGTGACTGAGCCCGAATATCGAAAGTAACGTGGTTACTGAGCAAAGTCGAAGTACAGCAGTTGGGCGCTTATAAAACACCGTTTATGGAATCAGCCCGAGCATCTTGCTCCTTGCAAGCATGCACGCACCAATAAGGCCAACTTTGTCACCTAATTTGGAAAGCTTTATAGCCGTATCCTTGCTTACTAAGTTTAAGGAGTATTTTTTTACGGCACTCTTAAGGGGTAACAATAAATAATCTCCGGCATTTGCCACGGTTCCTCCTATAACAACCAGCTCCGGATTCAGTAAATTTATCAGCCCCGCTATGTGTTTTCCAAGCGTGTTTCCTACATCCTCTATCAGTTCTATTGCCAATATATCCTCGTTTAGTGCCGCATGTATAATGTCTTCTAAAATTATGGACTTATTTTTTTCTATTTTCTTTGTCAATGAAGACGAATAACCTTCTGCAATTTTTTCAAGGAATTTTTTATAAATGTAACTTCCGGAAGCCTCCGTTTCGAGACAGCCTTTCTTTCCACAGTGGCATATTATTTCATTGTCAAAGACGGTCATATGCCCAAACTCACCTGAGAATCCAGATTTACCATAGTATAGTTGTCCGTTGATGATAATCCCCAGCCCAAGTCCCCAGCTTACATTGACGAACAACACATTTTTTTCGCCACCGACACATCCTTTCATATATTCACCGTAAGCCATCGATCGTGAATCATTGTCAATGGTGACATGTATCCCAAACCGCTCCTTAAAAACTTCCGTCAGCGGTCTTTCGTCAAAATAAAAAAAGCTGTAGCTGTGTCCGGATTCAGTATTGACCCGCCCTGATATATTAATACCGATACTCAATATCGAGTCTCGTGGAACTGTTGTTTGTCCCAAAAAGTCGCTTATTATTTCACACAAGTTGTCGAAGCTTTCGTGTGTACGATCCATCTGAAAAGGTATATTCATCTGTGAATCAACCAACTCTCCCTTAAAATTGATCACACCTATATTGATGTGAAATTGCCGCATATCTACTCCGACAAAATATCCGGAATTCGCGTTCAGTCCGTAAATGCTCGGACGCCGTCCACCGCTGGTTTCCTGTTTTCCTAATTCCAAAACAAAACCGTCATCCATCAGTTCCGCAACCAACTTGGTAACAGTAGGTACACTCAAGCCCATTTCTCTGCCTAAATCCGCCAATGTACACTCACCATTGTTGATGTAACAACAAATAATTTCTCTTTTCAGATAAGCATTTTTAGAACCTGAATTTATTTCTTGTATAAATTTTAAAGTCATATCATCTTTACGGTTAATAATTGCTAATATAAATTGTGCAAGTTTAAAAGAAAAAAAAGAAATAGAAAAATTACACCTGCATATTTTAACAATTAAATTACATTTAAGGAGAATTTTGAAACAAAAACATGCCCTTCAACATATTTGATAAAATATTTTATTAATTGTGTTGTTTATAATAAAATAGTTTTATATATTCGCAGCATAATTATAATTGTAAATGCAATTTATCACAAAATTCAAACGAATAAAGAGTTTTATATGACAAAGACTGAAAACATAAGCTACGTCGCCTTCTTGTCTTTTATCGCAGCCCTGGGCGGATTCCTGTTTGGTTACGACACCGCTGTAATTTCAGGAACTGTGACTCAGGTGACTTCCCAGTTTGGCCTCACACCACTACAGAGTGGCTGGTATGTGGGCAGTGCTTTGGTCGGCTCCATCATCGGTGTTTCCTTCAGTGGTGCTTTAAGCGACAAGCTGGGCAGGAAACCCACGATGATGATATCAGCCGTTTTGTTTTTCATTTCGGCTATCGGATGTGCGATATCTCCCAATCTTGATATTTTAGTCATCAGCAGAATGATTGGCGGCGCCGGTATCGGTATTGTGTCGATTGTTTGTCCCGTTTACATATCTGAAATTTCCACCACCACCTACCGGGGCAGGATGGTATCGCTTTATCAACTGGCTGTAACCATCGGTTTTTTGGGAGCGTACCTGATGAATTATTACCTGCTGAATCTGTCTCACACTTTTCAATCCGGTAATGAGTTGATATTTAAAATATTCAGCACCGAAGTATGGCGTGCTATGCTTGGTGCCGCAGCCGTTCCGGCTCTTCTGTTTTTGGTTGTTATTTTCTTAATTCCTGAAAGTCCGAGATGGCTGATTGTCCACTCACGCGAGTTGGAGGCAAGCAAAACACTGAGTAATATTTACAGGAATAAGGAAAAGGTTCAATTCCAAATAAACGAAACAAAAGCAATGCTTCAAGGCGAAGAGAAATCCAATTGGAAAATTCTGCTTGAACCTTGGATTCTCAGAGCAGTGCTTATCGGGGCGGCAATAGCTATGCTGGGACAGTTTATGGGAGTAAATGCTGTGCTGTATTACGGACCGACTATTTTTGAAAACAGCGGACTGTCAAGCGGGGATTCGCTGTTTTATCAATCACTTATAGGAGTGGTAAATGCTGCCACAACCATTTTGGCTATGTTCTTTATTGATAGAATAGGCAGGAAGAAACTGGTTTACATCGGGGTTTCAGGCATGATACTGACACTGATCCTGATTGGTTTCTATTTTTTCAAAGGTCAGGAAATGGGACTTTCAAACTTATTCCTGCTTGTATGTTTCCTGCTGTATATCTTTTTCACAGCCGGATCGATCAGTGCCGTTATCTTCGTGTTCTTATCGGAAATGTACCCTACGAAAGTACGTGGTCTGGCCATGAGTATTGCCGGACTCTCACTGTGGGTCGGTACGTTCCTTATCGGACAGCTGACTCCCTGGATGCTTTCCACCCTGACTCCCGCAGGAACATTCTGGCTTTTTGCTGTAATGTGTATACCTTATATATTGATTGTATGGAGGTTAATGCCCGAAACGGCAGGAAAATCATTGGAAGATATAGAACGTTTTTGGATGAAAGAAAAAAAATAAAAAAATTATGAATTGCAAGAAATTAACATCGCAGTATCGCGACGAGCTTTTGAACAATGTAGTTCCTTTCTGGTTAGAGAAATCGCAGGATAAGGAATATGGTGGTTATTTCACCTGTCTCGACAGAGAAGGAAATGTATTTGACACCGACAAATTCATTTGGCTGCAGGGACGGCAAGTGTGGATGTTTTCCATGTTGTATAATAATGTGGAAAAACGACAGGAATGGTTGGATTGTTCCATTCAGGGAGCGGAATTCCTGAAAAAATACGGACACGACGGCAATCTAAACTGGTATTTTTCGCTGACACGGGAAGGAAAGCCCTTGGTAGAACCTTACAACATCTTCTCCTACACATTTGCCACAATGGCTTTCGGACAACTGAGCAAAGCCACAGGTAATAAGGAATATGCTGAGATTGCCCGAAAAACATTCGATATTGTGCTTGCCAAACGGGATAACCCCAAAGGAAAGTGGAACAAGGCACATCCCGGAACACGCAATATAAAATCTTTTTCCTTGCCTATGATTTTGTGCAACCTTGCCCTGGAAATCGAGCATTTGCTGGAACCCGAAGTGTTGCAAAAAACAATAGACGAGTGCCTGCACGAAGTGTTGGAAGTGTTTTATCGTCCCGAGTTGGGCGGCATTGTTATAGAAAACGTAAACACGGACGGCTCGCTGTCCGATACCTTCGATGGCCGTCTCATCAATCCCGGACATGCCATTGAGGCCATGTGGTTTATCATGGACCTGGGCGTACGCCTCAATCGCCCCGAGCTTATCGAAAAAGCCGTAAAAATAACGCTCACGATGATAGAATATGGTTGGGACAAAAAATACGATGGTATCTTTTACTTTATGGACAGAAAAGGTGCTCCGCCCCAGCAACTTGAATGGGACCAAAAACTGTGGTGGGTACACATTGAGTCGCTTATCTCGCTTATCAAGGGATATCAACTAACGGGTTCCAAAGAGTGTCTGGCCTGGTTCAAAAAAGTGCATGACTATACGTGGAAAGGATTTAAAGACACCAAATACCCTGAATGGTGGGGCTATCTCAACCGTCAGGGCGAAGTGCTGCTCGATCTGAAAGGCGGAAAATGGAAAGGGTGCTTCCATGTGCCGCGCGGATTATATCAAGTGTGGAAAACGCTCGAAAAGATAGAGTTATCAGAGAATGTAACAAATAAAAACTGTTGAGAGTAAACTGTTTCGAAACCCGGCTACAGCAAAAACAGAGCTTGGCAGATCATTAAGTAACCGTCTTCCAGAAGACACAGGCTTTATTAATTAAAAGAAAACAAATGGAGAACACGCAAATAACAATCAAAAAAAGGTCAGCATATTTCTTTATGCTCATCTTTTTCATACCGCACTTTCTTTTCTCGCAAAACACACAAATCTCAGGTCATGTAACAGACGAAAACAATGAACCTGTCATTGGTGCACAAATAATAGAAAAGGGAACAAAGAACGGAACAATTTCGAAAATGGACGGGAGTTTTTCACTTCAAGTTCAGTCGCTTCGGGCCAAACTGGAGGTTATATCTTTAGGTTATGAATCGACAGAGATTTCTTTGGATGGTAAAAACTTTGTAAACATTGTACTTAAAGAAACTGCCCTCGATTTAGAGGAAGTAGTAGTGATTGGATATGGCACCGCTAAGAAAAGTGACTTAACAGGTTCAATAACTTCTATAAAAAGCGATGAGCTGATGAAAACCAACCCTGTTAGTATCAACCAGGCTTTACAGGGAAAAATATCCGGTGTGCAGGTAAATCAATCGGATGGAGCTCCCGGTGCCGGCATAAGTATTCAAATCAGGGGTGCAAATTCATTTACTACAAGTACAGAACCCTTGTATGTCATTGATGGCATTCCTTATAGTAGTGCCCCCGGCTTTAACTATGAACATGCAAGCAAACAATCAAACAACCCATTGAATCTGATAAACCCAAAAGACATCAGTTCAATTGAAGTTCTAAAGGATGCATCTGCCACAGCCATATATGGCTCCCGGGGCGCAAACGGCGTAATACTTATTACTACAAAAAAAGGTGCATTGGGCAAGGCTAAGATCGACTTAACCACCAATTTTGGGGTATCTAATATCATCAACAGTATTGAAGTATTGGATGCCGCTACCTATGCTGAATATAGAAACGAACAAGTGATCAATGGTTACACTTATGACGGACTTCCCTTCACAAGGGATGATCAACTACCTTATCCGGCAATAGGCTACTGGCAGTATACCAGGCTCCCGGATCCCTTGTCCGGGGACACGGTTGTGGTTGACAGTGTATATGTACCAAGTGCACAAGATTTCAGGAACGGATATTTAGACGGAGGCACAAATTGGCTGGATCAAATATTCAGGACAGCTTTTAGTCAGGATTACAACATAAGTGTTTCAGGTGCCGACAACAGGGGTCAATACTTATTTTCCGGCGGTTATTTAGATCAACAGGGAATTATTTTTAATTCTTTTTATAAACGCTACAACGTCAGATCAAACATAACCCGGAAAATCACTGATTGGCTGGAAATAGGCAACAACCTGAGTTTTACAAAGTCAAAAAACCGAATGGCACGAACCAACGTAGAAGCATATGGCGTCATACCATCCGCAATAGGATTTAATCCCACACGCCCGGTATTTGACCCGGAAAAAGACTCCGGCTTTAGCGAAGACCTGGCAAGTGGCCTGTCTAACCCCTATCTATATACCCGGGCTGCAAAAAACATCGTCTCATCTATGAATATACTATCATCTGCATTTGCTGAAATTTCTTTTACCAAACAATTGAAATTTAGACAGAATATAGGATATGGTTATAATTCAAATGCAAAAAATGAATACTACAACAGATGGGTTGACGTAGGGCTGGCTCCTAAAAACGGATATGCCGTACAAGCAGATAATTATTATGAAAGTTTTACATCAGAATCTATGTTGATGTATTATGCTACGTTAGCAGAAATACATCAAATAGGAGCTGTTGCAGCCTGGACATACGAAGATGCGGGTTGGGGAGAAAAAATAATGAGAGCAAGTAATTTCCCCAATGACCTTACAGAAGAGCATGACATGAGTGCCGGACTGATACAGGAAAAGAACAATACACAAAAAGGAAAAAGCTCTTTAATGTCTTACCTTGGCAGAATTAACTATACTTTAAAGAGTAAATATTTATTCACAGTATCGTACAGAAGAGACGGTTCGAGCCGACTTGGAAAGGGCAATCGCTGGGCAGATTTCTTTTCAGGTGCACTTGCCTGGCATTTAGGAGAAGAACCCTGGATTAAGAGCCTGAATACATTTGATACATTCAAGCTACGAATAAGTGCAGGACAAACAGGTAATCAGGGAGTTGCCGCTTACGCCACCCGCTCCAAAATGCTTACACAAAACAAGGGATATACCTACGACAACAATTACGTCACCGGTTTTGCTGAAGATTACTGGAATGGACCATCCAACCCAAATCTTAAATGGGAAACAACTACTCAGTATAACCTGGGAATTGATGTGGGTTTCTTAAAGAATAGGATAAACTTTGTTATCGATTTATATAAGAAAGACACCAAAGACCTTTTGCAGTATATGATAATCCCTAACAGCACCGGATTTAAGGGTGTTTATACAAATTATGGAAATGTAGAAAACAGAGGATTGGAGATAACCGGTAGTTTTCACCCCATCAGCCAAAGAGATTTCAGTTGGAAAATAGACATAAACACTTCTATGAACAGAAACAAAATCGGCGGCTTGAGAGGAGACCAATTTGCAGATGTAGCATGGGGACTTGAGAGTATGTTCCTTAGAAGAAACGGACAACCTATAGGGCTGCTGTATGGCTATAAAGAAGATGGATTTTTTGACAATGAAGCTGAAGTTCGTGCTTACCAGGTCTATGCAGATGAATCTGATGCAAAAATAAAGAGCATGATAGGACAGGTAAAGTACAAAGACTTAAATAATGATGGGATGCTTGACGACAGAGACAAGACAATTATTGGAAATACAAATCCGGATTTTATTTATGGTATTACCAATACACTTACATACAAAGATTTTACACTTAACTTGTTTATTCAGGGCTCCCAGGGAAATGACATCCTTAACGCAAACGTAAAAAAGTACGACTTGTCCGGAATAGACAATCTGCCCAAATATATTTGGGATGAAAGATGGACAGAAAAGAATAAACTAAACGCCCGCTCTCCGCGACCGGATGCTACCTATTCACGTGCAATGCGGGCATCAGACAGATATGTGGAAGATGGATCCTATATAAGACTTAAAAATGTATCTTTAAGCTATCTGCTCAAAACGCCGTTTGATTTTATTGAAACTCTAAGAATAAGCGTTGGTGCAACAAACCTGTTTACCATTACAAAATACAGGTGGTATGACCCGGATGTGAATTCTTTTGGAAGCGACCCTTCCCGAAGAGGAGTTGATATGTCTTCCTATCCAAATGCCCGGGTTTTCAATATTGGATTTCAACTTGTTTTCTAACATTTAAACTTTTATTTCATCATGAAAATCAAATATTTCACTTTTCTGACAACTGTTTTATTGCTCATTGGTTGCTCCAGCCTGCTCGACGAGAAACCGTTTACTTTTGTAGCCGGCGATGACCTGGTTGAAAGCAAAAGTTATAACGAATTAGTAGCAGGGGCTTACAGCGGATTACATTTCTCTTTTGAGTGGGGAAATTTCCACCAAATAGTCAACTTCGACACTGACTATCAAACCGGTCCTACCTGGGCATTCGGCAAAATAGGAGCCGGCAACTTTTATGAAGACGAAAATACCAAGAACTTCTATAACGGCTTTGCAATAACCATTCACCGGGCAAATTATCATTCGTATCTGATAAGCAAAATGGATATTGATGAAAAAGAGAAGGATAACGCATTGGGAGAATTAGCTTTTCTAAAAGCATTTTCTTACTTCAATCTGGTACAGTTTTATGGTCCCGTTTGCCTGTACAAAGAATCCGTTTCTGAAGGTGCTCCTCTTAATATTCCACGTTCATCCGTTAAAGAGGTGTATGAACATATTATCGGACAACTTCAGTATGCTGAAGAAAAAACTTACTCCGTAAAGGACCCAAACTACAAAAAAGGACATGTGTCCAGCGGTGCTGCCAAAGCCCTTTTAGCCAAAGTTTATTGCACCATTGGCTCTGCTTCTATGGAAACAGGAAATCAGATATACGTGCACGGCGGTGTACCGGTAACCTACGAAGACGGTGAAAAAATTTATGTCCCCGAACCGGAAAAACTGACATTTGAAAAAGATAGAGTAGCCGGATATGAAGATTTCAATTCATTAGATTACTATAAAAAAGGATTGGCAAAAGCCAAAGAACTCATTGAACTGAATGATTTTGACCTTTTTTCCTCACAAGAAGAACTTTGGAAAAAAGAAAATAAAAACGGAAAAGAATTTATTTTTTCACTTCAAACACAGCAAGACAATCCTACCTTAAGCAATTACGTATCCAAAGAGTATGTCGGCTATTACAACGAGCTGAAGAATGGCATATTGGACGCCGGATTTTACATATTAAGAGATCATTGGTTTCAATTGTTTGATGAAACTGACGAACGCATAACCTGGGGCGTAGTTCATCGCCAACCCTTTGCTTTTTGGGACGGAAAACTGCAATATTGTTACTATCCGGCCAGAGACAGTCTGAAAGTGAAAGCCGGGACTGACGGCTACGAACCTACTGACATGCTAAGATATGACGCACATCTTTATGGAGCTAAACTGAATAAATTTAAACAAATCAGCCATAGAGACGGAAACAGAAGTGATTTTAACTGGCCCTTCATTCGCTATGCAGAGGTTCTACTTTTGTATGCCGAAGCTGATAATGAAGTTAACAACGGACCCTCTGCCGAAGCCATTGCAGCCGTAGAAAAGCTGAATAAAAGGAACAAAAGCAAATTGGCTTCCGATATAGGATTAACAGAGCCCTGGACAAAAGAATCTTTCCGTTCCTATATACTGGAAGAACGAGCAAAGGAATTTGGAGAAGAAGGCCATAGAAGATTTGACCTGATACGATGGGGAATATATCTGCAAACCATGAATGCAATAGGCGGAGCAGATGAAAACGGTGTCTTGAAAAGAAGAGAAAAAAGACACTTGTTGCTTCCATTACCAGCTGACGAAGTAAATACAAATGAGCATATAAACGTAAATAATCCCGGATGGTAAAAAAACAATAATTATTATCGTTGATCACATGAAAAAGAATTATATAAACAAACTGATCATTGGAATTACAGTTGTTGTGCTTGCATTTCACAACTGTGGTGAAGATAAACAAATATACGGACCTCCCACGATAAGCAAGGTTACACTTATTAACAGCCTGGACTCGGCAATTACAGCCGCCGATATGGGGGAGTGGGTAGCTATTCACGGAGAAAATCTATTTAACATCGAATATATTAAGTTCAATGATATAGAAGTAAATCTCAAAGAAATTTATTCAGACGATAAAGCCGCATACACACAAGTGCCAAAAGATATGCCCACAGAGCTGTTAAACAAGATATTTATAAAAACCTCTTCCGGCAGTGCTGAAAAAGAGTTTATTGTCAATCTTCCACCTATCATTCTGACGATGATGCAAAATGAGTACACTCAAGCCGGAGAAATACTGAAAATATACGGCAAAAATTTCTCGCTCTACCAAGTTGGGAGTTCTACCACTGTTGTCTCCTTTGGAGGAATAGAAGAACCCGTAATATCAGCATCAGAGGACGAATTATTAGTCAAAATACCTGAAGGAGTGCCTGTAAACTCAAAGATAGAAGTGATAAACAAAAAATTTGACTTGACAGCCACTTGCCCCGGATATTATAAAGACACACACAATATGATCACTAATTTTGACCCCGATTTTCCCTATAGCGGATTTGACGGAAGTCAATGGGTAGGAAAATGGCCAAACCCGGAACCATTATCAGGCAACTATCTTAGGTTTGAATCAAGTCCAAGTTTATATCCCGATGGCTTAGGGTGGCTCTACCTGTTTCAATTGGATTTCGACTATACTGAAGATATGATCCTGCACCCTGAAAATTACATCTTGAAGTTTGAAATAAATATGGAAAAACCTTTTATGGCAACTCAACTCTTCTTTTATTACTATTGGGATCAGAATCCTGCTCCGGACCCTATAGGTGGTGAGATCATTAAGGTAAAAGAATTTAATCAATGGGAAACCATGGCAATTCCACTTGATAAAATCATACCACGCGGATTAAGCGGTGACGAAGTGGTCAGATCTTTCAATGTCAGAATTCAATGTTTTGCACCAACAGACGATCTGTTAGTGGGTTTTGATAACTTTAGAATTTACCAAAAGGAAACTTTTAATTAACAAGCTGAAATAAAAAATATTGAGACTATCTTTTTGCGACACCATAAATTCACAGTTGAAAAAACAAATAATTAATCCTTATAGAAACAAGTATATGAAACGAACATGAACTAATTTAATCAATTATTCCACCCGAGTGGGTGATTGAATTAGTTCATCGAGAGTTCCATACGACAACTAAAAAATAATATTTAAACGTATGAAAAAGATAATAAACGCATTTATTTTAATTGCAATTTTCATTATAAGCCCATTAGGTTGTGAAGATTCTACGAAGGACACTTATAAACCATGGAAGGATGACATAGACAAGCCCGCTTTCCCCAAGTTAGAAGGCACTTTCATCCAGGACTGGCTTGTCGGCAAATGGGACTATTCAAGATGGGATGATGAAATGAGAATACTAAAAGAGGCGCAGATGAAATATGTCATTCTGCTACCTACCATGCATGGAGATACCGCGGAAAAATATACTACGCTTTATCCTTCCGATTTATCTTTTGCTACCCACAGTGGTGTTGATGTTGTCGAAAATTGTCTTGCGGCAGCTCAAAAATACGGACTTAAAGTGTTTTTGGGACTTAACTTTCATGCCAATTGGTGGAAAGCCGCAAATTACCCGCCCGAGTGGCTAAAAAAGCAAATGGAGTACGGAAACATGCTGGCAAAAGATTTAATAAAAAAATACAGGCCCAAATATGCAGATACAATGTACGGTTGGTATTGGGTTTGGGAGATCAATACCAATCAATGGAACAACAGCTACGCTAATAAACGCCTGGTTGATGCGATGAACATCAACTTAGATTTCTTAAACAAAGAAACGCCCGATATGTATGTAATGATCAGTCCCTTTTTTCAACAAAGATACAGCGACATCAATAGCGACAAAATAATATGGGAGTATATCATCAGTGAAGCTCATTTTAAACCCGGTGATATTTTTGCTCCTCAAGACTGTGTCGGTGCAGGCGGACTGACCATAGACGTGTTGGAAGAATGGTTTATCATGCTGAAAAAAATCGCAAGATCAAAACCGGGATTACGCTTCTGGGGTAATACTGAAATATTTAAGAACCATAACGACAACCAGCTTTATACAGCTACAATGGATATGGTTAAAAAACAAATGGATATAGCATATCCACTCGTTGACAGACTGATTTGTTTCTCCTACACACACTTTTACAGTCCATCCCTACGCATCGATCTGTTTCACAAAACCTATTTGGATTATCTGCAATCAGCAGGCAGTTTATCATTTCAACTTCCTGTAGAAACACCCACAGGATTGAGGATTGAAGAGAAAACGACGGATCAAGCCAAGTTGGTTTGGGATGAACCGAACGACAGGAAAAATATTGTAGGCTATTTCGTATATAAGGACAACGAACTGATAAAAGACCGGCAATACGACGGAGAAGGCCTTTGTCATACATATGTATTGCTGGAAGACTTACTACCGGATGTTAGTCACACTTACTCGGTTTGTTCTTATAATGCCATAGGAGAAACTTCAGGTAAAACGGAACTTGAATATTGAAGAACAAAGAGCAAAGACAAAAAGAGCAAAGAACAAAGACTAAAAATTAATGATTAATGATTCACCGGCAAATAACTCTGTTTTTAGCAGTTTCCCTGCCCGCTACTTAATGTAATTTCAATAATTATGAATAAATTTACAGCGAATAGAAATAGAAATTACACACTTTTGGGGACTACCGTTGGGAAGATTAACCACGGTAAAAACCGGCGTTCTTATTATTGTCCCAAAAGTCCCCCGGGGGATAAGGGGACAGATCAATTAAAACAATTAATAACCAATTAAAATAATTAACAGTCAATTAAATTTTAAAAAAAAATGAAAACAAAATTTTACTTATTAGTTTTATGCTGTTCCATGATTGCAACAGCTACGGTATGGTCGCAAGATCCATTTGTGTTATCTGCTGACGGAGATACACTTAAAAGATGGACAGGAGAAGATCCTATTGCTGATATGACAGCTTACCCTACCCTTGAAAACGTAACTAAAATTGCTTCGGGAGCATTTAACGGAATCTCAACGTTGAAAAAAGTAATCATTTCTAAGAATGTAACAACGTTTGAGGGATACTATTTTACAGGAACGCCACTCGACAGTGTCGGTGTAGCTTCAGGAAACGGTTATTTCTCGGATATTGATGGGGTGCTTTTCAATTGGGGAAAAACCTACTTATTTTATTATCCTCGTGGCAAAACAGCAACAAGCTATACCATTCCTGAAGGAGTCGAAAAGATAGGAAATATTGCATTTTATCAACATCAGTATCTTAAGAAGATAACATTTCCAACGACCGGATTTAATGAAATAATGATCGATCAAGCTTTTTGGGGTATTGCCAACTTAGATACCATCGAAAACTTTGAGAAAACGCAGATAACATCTATACCTGAAAATACATTTGGAGGCTGCTGGCATCTTAAATCCATTGCCCTACCCAATACACTGACTGAGATTAAGGCAAATGCCTTCAATGATTGTCAATATTTGCCTTCTATCACTATCCCTGCCAGTGTTACAAGTATCGGAGATAAAGCTTTTTACGGCATCTGGGCCCTACTCACAGTTGAGAGTCATAACACCGTAGCACCAACTTTAGAAAACGATTCTGTTTTTGCATTAAAAGGCAATATACCGGCACGTAATTTATATGTACCAAAAGGCTACGTAAATACATATCAGACCAACTGGGTAAACACAGGTAAATTCAACGTCAACGGTGCCATCCAAGAAATAATCCTAACAAGCATAGGTGAACTTAACAACCAATCTGACATGGCAATCTGGGTTAAGGATAACAAATTTCAGGTTAAAGACAATGAATATGGATCAGAACTCAGTTTTAATATTTTCAACAGCACAGGGCAATTAGTTCAGTCTCTTTCAAATCTGTCCGAAACTATTGATCAGAATTTAAAAGGACTATACATAGTTAATGTTAAACGAGCAGGAGAAGCAATAAAGTCATTTAAAATTATGCTTTAACTCATGGCGGTATCTTAGAAGTGCCCAACTGCTGCGCTTAGCGCCTTGCATTTGGACACTTCTAAGCCACCTTGCTGTTTTTTTCTGTTGAATATTGGTTTTTGAGATAGCCCCGTATTTTATCCGGAGTGCATGTGATAGCTGCTACTTATTCTATATCAGTATGATCCCCAAAAGTCCCCCCTTGGGGGGATTTAGGGGGCTGATAATCTAAAATAATTAACAACCAATTAAATTAAAAAAAATGAAAACAAAATTTTACTTATTAGTTATCTTCTGTTCTGTTTTTGCAACAGCTACAGTATGGTCACAAAACCCATTTACTTTATCTGCTGATGGAAAAACACTTGAAAAGTGGACAGGAACAGATCCTACGGCTGACATGACAGCTTACCCCGAGCTTGAAGATGTAACTACTATTGCTTTTGGAGCATTTCGTGAAAACGCGACATTGGAAAGTATAACCATCTCTAAAAATGTGACAACGATTGATCAATACACTTTTGCCTGGATGGGAAATATTAAAAATATTTTCGTAGCTGAAGGAAACGGTTTTTACTCGGATGTTGATGGGGTGCTTTTTGACTGGGGAAAAACCATCTTATTTTCTTATCCTCGTGCCAAAACGGAGGAAAGTTACGTTGTTCCTTCTACAGTTATAAAAATAGGAGGTCTTGCATTTCATAGAAATATGAATCTCAAAAAGATAACGTTACCTGCAGAATTTAGCGAAATACAGCTGAGTGAAACTTTTTGGGCTGCTGCTCAATTAGACACTGTCAGCTGTCTTGGAAAAATAACGTCTATACCCGCAAGCACGTTTTCAGACTGCTATGTGCTCAAATCCGTTACTTTGCCAGATGAACTGACCCTGATTGGCTCAAAAGCCTTCAATCAATGTCAATCATTGTCTGCTATCACTATCCCTGCCAATGTTACAAGTATTGGAGATCAAGCTTTTTTCAACAACATCGCACTGACCGAAATTGTGTGTCTTAGCGCCACTCCACCGACTTTAGGAGGCAATAATGTTTTTACTGTAAATCCGGATGCCACCATGCCGGCACGCACTTTATATGTGCCGGTTGGTTCCAAAGCTAAATACGAAACCGACTGGGAAGGCAAATTCACCGGCACCATCGAGGAAGAAAATCCGGCAGGCATAGGTGAACTTGAAGGGCAATCCGGCTTAACAATCCGGGTTAAGGATAACAAATTTCAAGTTAAAGGCGATGGATCAGAACTTAGCTTTAATATTTTCAACAGTACAGGGCAGTTAGTTCAGTCTCTTTCAAGTCTGTCCGAATCTATTGATCAAAATTTAAAGGGACTTTATATAGTTAATGTTAAAAGAGCAGGAGAAGCAATAAAGTCATTTAAGATCATACTGTGATTGATTTAACACTGCTTCAACCTGCGCAGCACACAAAAATTTACTTGTTTTTTAAAGCATGAAGATATGGAATTGGTCCGGTATCACATGTCTGAGACCTGACATAATTCGGATATCAGAAGACAAAACATCATGTACATATAAAACGAACATGAACTAATTTAATCGTATGAACAGAAGACAATTTATAAGCATAGCGGGATTAAGCTCGGCCGCTATGCTTTTCTCGAAAGACGCGCAAGCCCGGTTATTGGAAGGAACAGCAAAGTATTCTCACATAAAACCTATTACCGGCTCCTGGATTGAATTTCAGCATCACTTACCTAATGAAAGCGAATACTGGGACAAAGCCCTGGCTTCTTTTTCTGCAGATCAGTGGCGAAGAAAAATCTTCGAAATGAAAGAAGTGGGGATGGAATACCTGGTATTGATGAGTGTTGCTCTATTCGGGAAAGCACTTTATCCTTCTAAATTGGCTCCGCAAATGAAGTTAGGATGTGATGACCCGCTGGAAGCTGTATTGGGAGCTGCTGATGAATGTGGGATCAAGTTCTTTATAAGCAACGACTACTGGGGCAACCTTCATGATGTGGAAGTGATGATGAGCGATAGCGAAATAAGAGAGTTAAGAGAGAAATCCATGGTTGAAATTGCAGAAAAATACAGTCATCACAAATCTTTTTACGGCTGGTATTTTCCCAATGAAGCATACCTTGATCCGTATTTTTCCGACAGCATGATCAGGTATGTAAACGACTGTACCGACCTTGCAAAATCTCTGACTCCAAACAGTGTAAATCTAATCGCTCCTTATTACATAGTCAAGGCAAAATGTGATGATTTTTTTGTTGATCAACTAAAAAGTTTAAACATAGACATCATAGCTTATCAGGATGGTGTAGGAGTAAACCACACCAAATTGGGCGAAGCCGGCAAACATTTTAAAACCCTGCAACAAGCCCATCAAAAAGCACAAAAGTCAAGATTATGGGCCGACATGGAGTTGTTTTATTTCGAACAAGGCACAAAAGGCAATCTCTTACCCGCTGATTTCAATGACAGAATACTGAAACAAATGGAAGACATATCTCCTTATGTAGAACGCATATTGTGCTATCAGTACATCGGTGTAATGAACAAGCCCGGCACCGATATTATTGCAGGAACAAAAGAGTCAACAAGGCTTTATCGGGATTATACAAAGTGGCTGCGAAAACATAAAAAGTAATTTTGATTTATAAAAGTTATATACCAATGTATTTACGCGGAATACGGCTAATTGCACGGATTGGGTCGGGATTGTTTTTACCTGTCCTGTTCTTTTTAGCATTAAGCTCTTGTACAGAAGATCAGCCGGGTATTCTTGAGCTTGAAAACACTCCACTCAAGTTTGAGGACACTCCGTTTGTACCCGAAAACGCTCAGGAGACAACCACTTCTGCCCCTCTTGAGAAGAAATTCACAGGTACTTTTATTGATTTTTGGAATAAAGGCGGTTGGACTCAGCAACAATGGTTAGATCATTTTGATGAAATGGCAGAGATAGGTATAAACACGGTAATAGTCCAATTTGTTGCATTTGACAACAAAACCAACACCTACACCTGGTTTAACTCATCTAATACTTTTGCAGCCGAACATATTTTTCCGGATGCATTACCCAAATTGATGTATGCAGCCGAGCAAAAAAACATGAAGGTTTATATCGGATTATATTTTAGCAATGAGTATTGGGATAATCAGACCAATGTCTCCTGGCTTCAGACACATGCGGACAGGTGCAACTTTATAGCCCATGAAATAGCAGGTCAATTCGGGAGCAGTCCGGCGTTTGAAGGTTGGTACATCCCGCACGAGCCTGAACCGCACGCTTACAATTCTGCAGCCCTTGTAGGTTCTTTTAATACGAACTTTGTTAATAGGATCTCCGATTATACTCACACATTAAATGACAAACCGGTTACAATTGCTGCCTTTTTTAACTCAGCATTAACTACAACCAATGAGCTTTTATATTTCATGTCGGACCTCAGTAAAGGCAATTTACAGATCATCATGCTACAAGACGGAGTCGGTGCCGACCATGTCTCATTGGACGACTTGCTGATGTATTACAATGATGCCGCCTGGGGATTATATGGAGAAAATCCTGATTATACCGGGCTGTTTTGGGCTGACATAGAAACTTTTTATAATTATGCCCCTGCAAACATAAATCGGATTGTCAGGCAAATACAAATTGCGTTTTCATTTCCGCATATCACTAAATTTGTGTCTTTTCAGTATTACAACGACATGTGTCCTTCAGGCCCTAACGGCTCCGATGCTCTGAAGTTACGGAATGACTATATTGATTATTTGAATGAGCTCAGTACCGGTCTGATTTACGTAAGGATGTAACAAATTACTGCAATAACGAATTTTTATAATCATAGGAAACATAGATGCAAACAAACGACTCCATTGCAGGCAAAGGCAAGCAAAAAAAATTTCACAAACGAACCTCTTTTGTATTATTTGTCGGCTGTGTGATCGGTCTCGCCATAGCTGCTTCTTTGTATCAAACTGCTGTGTATTTTTCTACCGATGAATCATGTATGCTCTGCCATGTGCATCCGCATGCAGAAGAAAGCTGGAAACAATCGGTGCACATGAATAACAAAAGCGGAACGAAAGTGAGTTGCGTGGAATGTCATTTACCACCTGTGGAAAACACCCTGGATCATTATACAGCCAAGGCTAAATTGGGTTTAAAAGATGTGTGGGGTTATCTGACCAAGGATAGTGCTGATTTTAACTGGGACGAAAAGTCACAGTTAGAAAATGCAGTGAAATATATCCCTGACGAGTCCTGCAAAAGCTGTCACCATAATCTTTTCCCTGAAGGGGTCACGGATGAAGCGATCATAGGCCATTTACATTATGAAGACAACGAAAAAACTTTAAACCTGCAATGCATCAGCTGTCACCTTGATGCAGGGCATTACGACCCTTACTACAGCCACAAACAGATGACTGGAATTCCTCAGCTGCAAATAACAGATAGTTCGCTTTTTTACAAAGAAGCAACGAAAGTAGATACTTTTGCAGATTTTGTCGAGCAATTACCGGGTACACCTTATTCATTTAAAATGGTAGCCATTCCCGGAGGAACATTTTTGATGGGAAGTCCTGAAAATGAATCTTTCCGCAGCGATTCGGAAGGTCCGGTACGAGAGGTGACGGTCAGCAGATTTTTTATGGCTGAAATTGAAACAAGCTGGGAGTTGTACTGGTCGTTTTATGCTGCTACAATGAGTGAGGGGCGTACTCCGCCGGAATACGTATATGCCAACAACAGCAGCAATCCCGATGTTGACGGAATTTCGGGACCTACGGCTCCTTTTGGCTTCCCCGATCAGGGATGGGGCCTGGGACAACGGCCGGCAATTACGATGACCCATTATGCAGCAGAAACTTTTTGCCAGTGGTTATCTTTGAAAACCGGTAAAAAATATCGCCTGCCCACTGAGGCAGAGTGGGAGTATGCCGCCCGGGGAGGAACAGATACTCCTTATTTTTTTGAAGGAAAACCCAAACAATTTTCCAATCAAGGTTTCCTGAGGAAAATATTTCCTGCCGATACTGATGTAATTACCTCTTATGTTATATATGGCGAGAACAGCAATGCCCGCACGCAAGAACCTTCTGCGGTCAAAGCCAACCCTTTCGGATTGAAAAACATGTTGGGCAATGTTTCGGAATACTGCATGGATAAATTTGATGCATCAGCCTATCAAAAAACAGCTTACCGGGTTACAGACCCTGTTCATACCACGGGGGAAGAATGGGTCATCAGGGGTGGAAATTATTACTCGGATGCCAAAGATTTGCGTTGTGCCGGTCGCGATCACACCAGGCACGATGAATGGCTCAAAACGGACCCTCAGCAGCCTAAAAGTATTTGGTGGTATTCGGATTTCAAAGCAATTGGTTTCAGGGTAGTTTGTGAGGTGGATTCAATTTTATAGAAAAATCAAAATAACTAACAATCAGATTAAATTAAATAATTATAAAACACAGTAATTATGCAAAATAAAAAAGACGATCAAAAAAATGCTCTCAGCCGCAGATCATTCTTAAAGGGATCAGTTGTGCTGGGAGCAGCAGGAACACTGGGCGGTATCACAGGCGGAGCCGGCATACTCTCTTCCTGTAGTGACAAAAAGGTAAGGTACGTTCCATTGAAGGAAGAGGGTACATTTTACGTACCCGACTTACCGGATCGGGCAGATAACGGAAAAACATTAAAAGCCGGTTTGGTTGGTTGTGGTGGCAGGGGATCGGGTGCTGCACATGACTGGATGATTGCTGCCGATGGTGTGACCATTGTAGCCCTTGGGGATCTGTTTCAGGACAAAGTGGACGGATTAGCAATGAGCTTAAAAAAGGAATTTGGAGTAGAAATTCCTGCCGAAAACAGATTTGTTGGATTTGATGCCTATAAGAAAGTTGTTGATAGCGGAATTGATGTGCTGATTGATTGTTGTCCCCCGGTTTTTCGGCCGGATCATTTTAAATATGCTGTAGAAAAGGGCAAACATGCATTTTTGGAAAAACCGATTTGCGTTGATCCGGCAGGATATCGCACTATCATTGCGGCTGCCCGCCAGGCACAGGCAAAAAATCTGAAAGTGATAACCGGAACACAAAGGCATCATGAAAGAAGCTATGTAGAATCCCATAAGAAAATCATGCAAGGTTATATAGGTGAGATTGTAGGCGGTAATGTTTACTGGAATCAGTCCATGCTGTGGTATCGCGAGCGCCAAAAAGGCTGGACAGACATGGAGTGGATGATCAGAGACTGGGTGAACTGGAAATGGCTGTCGGGTGATCATATTGCGGAGCAACACTCACACAATATAGATGTGTTTACCTGGTTTTCGGGTTTAAAACCGGTAAAAGCCGTTGGTTTTGGATCACGCCAGAGAAGGGTTACCGGTGATCAGTTTGATAATTTCAGTGTTGATTTTACCATGGAAAATGGCATACACTTGCACAGCATGTGCCGGCAAATCAATGGTTGTGAAAGCAATATAAGTGAATTTATACAAGGCACGAAAGGATCCTGGTCTTCCGAGGGAGGCAAGCACAGCATCAAAGACCTCGCAGGGAATATCATATGGGAATATGATTATGATGCAGAAAATGCAACTTACAAACAAATTAGTCCCTATGCATTGGAACATGTGAATCTGGTAAATTCCATCAGGAAAGATATGCCCATCGAACAAGCTTCTGAAACGGCCGTTTCCAACATGGCTGCTATCATGGGACGTGAATCGGCTTATACGGGAAAGGCTGTGACATGGGATGAAATGGTCGCATCTCCTTTGGATTATATGTTGAAGGATTTGACTCTGGGGAATGTGGATATGAAAAATTTTGTGGTGCCGGTTCCGGGACAGTAAGTATTATAAACCATAAATTAATAAAGACATGACAATTGATAGAAGAAATTTTTTAAAGGTATCTGCGTCCGGTGCAGCTTTGGCTGCTGTTGCAAGTACGCCTGTGTTGGGAGCTTGTACGAGTACAGCTTCCAAAGGAAAAATTGCCGGAGCAAACAAAACCCGGCTTAAGCTTTCATTTCAAGAAGGTACCGCACCGGGTGATAATTTGCATCAGAAGTTTGATTTTATGGAAGAACTGGGTGTAGTGGGCTATGAGCCAGGGGGATTCGGATTAAAAGATCAAGTGAAAGAAATTCAGGATGCATTGAAAGGGAGAAATATTCAAATCTCCGCAATTTGTGCAGGATTCAGAGGCTTTATTCTTTCCACCGAAGAAAGTGTTCGGCAGGAATGTATAGATTCGATGAAAGAGATCATTGAGGCTGCCGGAGCATTACAGTCTGTAGGGGTGATCATTGTTCCTGCTTTTAATGCTCAGAAACCTGTTTTGCCCCATACCCGCGAGACAAGGGATTTTCTTTGTGAACAGTTCAATATCCTGGGTGATTTTGCCAAACAGCACAACACCACTGTAATTTTAGAACCCCTGATGAGAGGAGAAGCTTTTTATCTGCGTCAAATAGCCGATGCTGCCTCCATTTGCCGTGATATCAATAATGACGGAGTGCGTTGTATGGGTGATTTTTGGCATATGACCCACGAAGAAACTTCGGATATGGGTGCCATCCTTTCCGGAGGAGCGTACTTACAACACATGCACATAGCCAGTCGCAAACGCAGGGTGATGCCGGGAGAGGACGGTGATGCCGATAATTATGTTGATGGCTTCAAAGCTTTGAAAATGATAAACTACGATAAGTTTATCAGTTACGAGTGCGGACTGGCAGGTGAAGACCGCGGTGCTACCATTCGTGCCTCTGTTGATCTTTTACGCGAACAATGGGAAAAAGCTTGATAACAGCGTAATGGAGCTGCCTCAAAAAAATATTTAACTGATAAGCGCAAGGGTGTTTTAAAAGTGTCCGAATGCGGGGCACTTTTAAAAACCCCGGCCGGTATTTAACTCACAACTCAATATTTGTAAAACATGAAAGATTCAATAAAAATCAAGCTATCCATCATGATGTTCCTTCAATATTGCATACAAGGTTCATGGTATGTCACAATGGGTACTTATCTGGGGCAAACATTGAAATTTACGGGTGTTCAAATCGGATTGGCTTATGGCACTGCCGCCATTGCCGCTATTATCTCACCTGTTTTTATTGGCATGATCGCTGACCGTTATTTTTCACCTAACCGTGTTCTTTTTGTTCTTAACACCATTGGTGCTATTATTCTTGTTTTACTAACGAGAATAACAAATTTCTCACTTTTCTTTCCGGTGCTGTTGATTTATTCCATATGTTTTATGCCGACAATGTCTCTTACCAATTCTATTTCTTTTGATAACCTTAAAGAACCAGGTAAGGAGTTTTCGAGAATTCGCCTGTTTGGTTCATTGGGTTGGATTGGTGCCGGACTGATCATCAGTAGCCGGGGATTAGAACCTTTTGCAACACCATTTTTAATTGCTGCAGGGATATCCATGTTTGCCGGACTTTTTGCGTTGCTCTTGCCCTATAAAAAACCGATTCAGGTTGAAAACAAGATTTCAGCTTCTCAAATACTTGGTTTCGATGCCTTTAAACTTACTAAAGACAAATCATTTTTTGTTCTGATCCTTATTTCTACTTTAACTTGCATACCATTAGCATTTTATGATTCATTTACAAATTTATATATTACTAATGTTGGAATAGGTAATGCTGCTGCAGCCATGAGCCTGGGGCAAGTTGCCGAAATAATTTTCCTTTTTACTTTTCCATTTTTCTTCTTAAAATTAAGATATAAAGGTAGTATTGTTGCAGCGATTTTAGCATGGGTGGTAATGTATGGCTTTTTCGCCCTGGGAGCATACACCGGATATAAAGGTTTTATCTATTCTGTTCTTCCATTACATGGCTTCTGTTTTACGTTCTTTTTCGTTGCCGGACAATTATTTGTCGACGAAAAAGCTCCATCCACACTGAGAAATTCAGCCCAGGGTCTGTTGACTTTTGCCACCTACGGTGTTGGGAAGTACTTAGGTACATTGGTAGCAGGAAATGTTGTTCAGGCAAATACTTCTAATGGAGATTATAATTGGACATCAATTTGGGCTGTGCCGTTTTTCATTGCAATTGTTTTACTGATCGCTTTTATTGTTTTCTTTAACGAAAAAAGAGATAACAAAAAAATATCAGTATAGAAACAAACCCTCAGTTCTTATAATCATTAAAAATTTTATAGTATGCATAGAAAACTCAAAATGGGTATGGTAGGCGGTGGTAAAGATGCTTTTATCGGAGCAATCCATCGTAATGCTGCCCTTATGGATAATTTGATTGAATTGGTTTGTGGATGTTTCAGTGTCGATCCTGAAGTGTCACAAAGTTCCGGAAAATCGTATTTCCTTCCTGATAATCGTATTTACAATTCTTATCAGGAAATGTTCGAAAAAGAAATGACCTTACCTCCAAATGAACGAATGGACTTTGTAACCATTGTCACTCCCAATAAGTGGCATTTTGAACCGGCTATGATGGCCCTCGAAAGGGGTTTTCATGTAGTGATAGACAAGCCCATGACTTTTTCTTTGGAAGAAGCAAAAAAATTGAGAGATAAGGTTGAAGAAACAAATTTAGTTCTTGCATTGACCCATGTATATTCGGGTTATCCTGCCGTTAAAGAGGCTAAGGCACGGATCAGGAATGGCGAATTAGGCAAATTACGAAGACTTTATGTTGAATACACCCAGGGCTGGCTGACAGAACGAATTGAACTGCTGGGTGGTAATAATGCGGGTTGGCGTACAGATCCCAAACAAACAGGCAAGGCAGGATGTATAGGCGACATCGGAACCCATGCGTGGCATTTAACTGAGTATATCACAGGTTTGAAAGTTAAAGAGATTTCTGCAGACGTAAGAACTTTTGCGGAAGGAAGACTTGTGGATGATGACGGTGCTGCTTTTCTAAGGTATGAAAACAATGTGTCGGGGGTCTTAATGGCAACACAGATTGCTGCAGGAGATGCGAACAATATTCGTGTCAGAGTATATGGTGATAAAGGTGGATTAGAGTGGCAGCAAATGGATCCGAACAAGCTAATTATGAAATGGCTTGACAGACCAACAGAGATTATACATATAGGGAATAATGGGTATATGAGTGATTTTGCTGTTTGGAATACCAGAACTCCCGCAGGGCACCCTGAAGGATTTATTGAAGCCTTTGCCAATATTTATCGTAACTACGCACTCGCCGTTATGGATTTTAAAAATGGTAAAACACCTGACTGTAAAACATTAGATTTCCCCAATGTTTATGATGGAGTGAGAGGAATGCAGTTTATTGAAACGATGATCGCTGCAGGAAATGACAATAACAACAAATGGCAAAAATGGATTGATTAAATATTTACTTTTGAGACAGCCCCGTCAGGTTTTGGTTAAATACAAACCTGCGTCTGGATTGTGGCTAATTTGGGGAAAGTTAGGGGAGTTGTTTTTAGTAGTTAGTAGTTGGTAGTTGGTAGTTGGTAGTTCGGAAGTTATAGAAGTTGAGGAAGTTAGGGAAGTTAGGGAAGTTAAAATATTAAACCACAAAAGGCACAAAAGAAACTTCACCAATCACCACTCACCAATCACTGTTCACCACTCACCAATCACTAAACAATTCAACGATTAAACAGTTCAACAATTCGACAAAATTAAACACTAAACATTAAACATTAAACAATTTGTCTTTATTCTTTGCTCTTTTGTCCTTGTTCTTTTGTCTTTGCTCTTTGTTCTGAAAAAATTCATATCTTTGCAACCTGAATTACGTTCTTTTTAATACGGGGCTGTTTGGTTTTGACAGCAGGTAGAAGGGGTAAGTAAGCATGTCGAGCGGGGTGAAAACGGCTCGTAAATAACGGTTCACACACACAATAACTGGCGAA